>CANGUJ010000166.1 GCA_947456845.1 Burkholderiales bacterium
GGCATCGCGGGAAGGCGGTGCCGCGCGCCAGCGCACCGCCACGCACCAGCGCACCAGCGCACCGGCGCGTGGCGGCCGGCGGCGCGCCGTGCTACCGGTTGACGTCGACCACCACGCGCCCGCGGATCTTGCCATCCATCAGGTCGGCAGCCGCCGCGATGGCGTCGCCCAGGTCCAGTTCCCTGGTCATCGCATCGAGCTTGGCCGGCACGATGTTGCAGGCCAGCTTGTTCCACGCCTTCACGCGCAGGGCCTTGGGCGCCATGACCGAATCGATGCCGGCGAGCGTCACGCCGCGCAGGATGAAGGGCGCCACCGTGGCGGGAAAATCCATGCCCTGCGCCAGCCCGCAGGCGGCAACCACGCCGCCGTATCTCGCCTGCGCGCAGGCATTGGCGAGGGTGTGCGAGCCGACCGAGTCGATCACCCCGGCGAAGCGCTCCTTCTGCAAGGGCTTGCCCGGCGCGCCCAGCGCGGCACGGTCGATCACCTCCGCGGCGCCGAGGGCCTTGAGGTAGTCCGCCTCGGCGGTCTTGCCGGTGGATGCCACTACCGTGTAGCCCCACTCCGCCAGGATGGCCACGGCCACGCTGCCGACGCCGCCGGTGGCGCCGGTGACGAGGATTTCTCCCTGTTCCTTGGCCACGCCGAACTGCTCCATGCGCATCACCGCGAGCATGGCCGTGTAGCCGGCGGTGCCCAGCGCCATCGCCTGGCGGGTGGTGAACTTCGCGGGCAGCGGGATCAGCCACTCCGCCTTCACGCGCGCCTTTTGCGCCAGGCCGCCCCAGTGGGTTTCGCCCACGCCCCAGCCGTTGAGCAGCACCCGGTCGCCGGGCTTGAAGTCGGCATGCGCGGAAGCCTCCACCGTGCCGGCGAAGTCGATGCCCGGCACCATCGGCCACTTGCGCACCACCGGGCTCCTGTTGGTGAGCGCCAGACCGTCCTTGTAGTTGAGCGTGGAGTACTCGATGGCGACCGTGACCTCGCCTTCAGGCAGCCCGGCCTCCTCGATTTCGGTGACGGTCGCGTGAAAGCCGGATTCGGGTTTGGACAAGAGGATGCCGCGCATGGGGTGCTCCAGGATGGGCGCCGGAATCGGCGCAAGTGGGCGGGAAACAGCAGAAATGGGGTCAGACCCCATTTTATGGCATGCGGTTCAGGCGGGACCCGGCTGGCAGCGCTCGCACAGGTACAGGCCGCGGCTGCCGAAGTCGACGCGCACGATGGGGTGGCCGCAGGCGTGGCAGGGGGCGCCGGCGCGGTCGAACACCCAGTGCCGATAGGCGCCGAAGGCCAGGCCCTGCGCCTTCAGGCGCCTGGCCAGTTGCGGATCGTTGGTGATGCCGCGCGTCCGGTAGGACTGGCGCGTCATGCGCAGCGCGACGCGGGCGAGTGCCGCGCGCTGCGCCGGCGTGAGGTCCGCCGGGCGGGCGGCCGGGTGCAGGCGCGCCGCGAACAGGATGTCGCTGCGCAGGTAGTTGCCGACCCCGGCAAGAAAGCCCTGGTCCAGCAGCAGGCCGGCGAGGTTGCGGCGCGCGAAACGCGGCGCGCACACCTGGGCCAGCACATCCGCCTCGGTGACGGCCGGATCGAGCAGTTCGACGCCGAGTTTCGCGATGTAGGGATGGCGGTTCACGTCGGCCGTCCGGAGCACCTCGATCTCCGAGGCGCTGTACAGAATGGCGCTATGGGTGGGGGTGCGGATGGCCAGGCGGGTCTGCAGATGCGAAGGCGGCGCCTCGCCGCGGTAGATTGCCCACTCGCCGTAGAGCTGGTTGTGGGAGTAGACCGTGAGCCCGCCGGCAAAGCGGGTCAGCATGGCCTTGCCGCGCGGCTCCACCGCCTCGATCACCCGGCCCGAAAGGCACTTGCCGCTCGATTGCAGCGCCGGGAAGCGGTCCGCCGCGAAACGCACCGAGAGCGCCCGCTGTCCCTCGAGCGCGCGCTTGAGCTTGTCCGCGGCGCGGCGGATTTCGGGACCCTCCGGCATCAGTGGTGTCCTCCGTGGCCGGCCAGCACCCAGCCGGCGATGCCCAGCGACAGTACCGCGCCCGTGGTGAGCGCCACACGCAGCCGCATGAACCAGGCCGGCAGCGCATGGCGCCGGGCGAAGCGCCAGTCCATCAGAAGGCACACCACGAACAGGGCCGCCAGCAGGTAGACGCCCTCGTACTGCGGCAATTGCAGCGCCACCCATGCCACCAGCGCCGGGCATACGCTCCAGCCGAAAGCGGCCCACTGTTCGCCGCCGTCGGCCTGCGGCATGCGCATCGCCAGGCCCCATTGCAGCGCGCCGACGAAGCTGACGATCAACGCGCCGTATTGGGTGAGCCAGCCCAGGAAGTACGAGAGGTTCGGCTCCGGGAACAGCGCGATGCCGGTCGCGAGGGCGAAGAACGGCACCAGGCCGCCCGCGCCGAGCACCAGGGCGGGCAGGGGCATTTTCGGGTCATTGGGCGTGGCGATGGACATAAGCGTCGAAATCGGCGAGGTGGGGGGAAATGGCGTGCCAGAAGCGCGAGAAGGAGGTGCACAGCCGCGCCGGTTCCGGAAAGAAGGCTATGGGAGAGGTCAGCAGGGTCGCGTGATCTTCCAGGAACGTCCGGTAGCCGGGATAATGCGTGGCTTGCGCGCCGACTGCCGCGGCGTCGCGCAGCACGTGTGACAGGCGCTCCGCGGGGCCGGTATGGATGAGGTCGCATATCGCGCGCATGCGCGTGAGCACGAATTGCCGGCGTCTTGCGCTCCATGCATGGCTTGCGTGGAAAGCTGCGGGAAACAGCCCGATCACGAGATCCGCATCGGGACGCGCGCCCAGGCTCCAGGGATGGACGAGGGCGACGCGCCTGCCGCCCGTGGGCGGCATCTCGGTTGCCCCGTCCGGCGCCGCGGCCGCTCCCCCAGCCACCCCCGCAGCGACCTCCATGGCCGGTTCCTCGACGCCGGGATGCGGGCCCGGTTCCGCGCCGCAGGCGTGGTCGGCGCGGGCATGGCTGTCGAGCGCCGGGTACGGCTGATCGATGCAGGTGCCGCGACAGTCGAGGTCGGGTGCGTAGCGGGCGACGTTTTCCGCATTGAACAGATAGGGCTTGTGTGAGAAGGTCCCGGCCACCCATTGCCACGACAGGTGGTTGCTTGCCAGGTCGCCGTCCAGCAAATGGGCGAACATCCAGTCGGCGCCGGCACGCCAGTGCACCTTGCGCAGGTGAACGGCATAGGAGGCCAGCCACATGCGCGCATGGTTGTGCAGGTAGCCGGTGGCATAGAGCTCGCGTACCGCCCAGTCGATCACCGGGACGCCGGTGCGGCCCTCGCGCAGGTCGGGCGGCAGCGCGGGCGCGTAGCGCACGCCCGGCAGCGCGGGACGCAGATCGCTGAAGATCGCATCGCCAAGATGCTGCCAGACATGGTGGAAGAAGGCGCGCCACGCGAACTCGAACACCAGCTTGTGGCCCGGCGTGAGCGGGGTGCGCGCGTGGATGTCGCCGATCGCCTCGCCGATGCTGATGTAGCCGTGGGTGATATAGGGCGAAAGCCGGGTCACCGCGCCGTCCAGGTGGTTGCGGGTGCGCGCATAAGCCGCCGGACGCACGGCGCGCAGGCGGGCCAGCGCGGCAGCCCGGGTGGGCTCGAATGCCGGCGCTGGAAGAAGGTCGGTGTGCGGCATGGTTTCCTGGTCGGCGCGCGCGCAGGTCGAGGGCGCAGGCGCAGTGCGGGGCGGGAAGCGGAAAGAAGGGTGGTCGGGCCGGGACAAGGAGCAAAGGCTGGGCAGACTTCTCGTGTGTCTTGAAGTTCCGTGCGCCCATTCGATGCGCGCATGCCGGGTATAGTTGGTGGTTGGCGTTTGTACAACACTCAATGGAGAAACAGCATGGCATCCAGGCCGAAGAACAAGGTCATCATCACCTGCGCCGTGACCGGCGCGATCCATACGCCGACCATGTCGCCCTATCTGCCGATCACCCCGCAGGAGATCGCCGATGCGGCGGTGGGCGCGGCCGAGGCGGGCGCTGCGGTCGTCCACCTGCATGCGCGCGATCCGGTCGACGGCCGTCCGACCCAGGACCCGAAGTACTTCCGTGAATTCGCTCCGGAAATCCGCCGCCGTTCCGACGTGGTGATCAACTTCACCACCGGCGGCGCGCCGACGATGTCCATCGAGGAGCGCCTGCAGCCCGCGCTGCAACTCAAGCCCGAGGTGGCCTCGCTCAACATGGGTTCGATGAATTTCGGCATGTACCCCATGCTGTCGCGCTACAAGGACTGGAAGCACTCCTGGGAGGAGCCGTATCTCGCCGGCTCCGATGACCGCATTTTCAAGAATACCTTCAAGGACATCGCCTATATCCTGCAATCGTGCTCCGAGAACCGCACCCGCTTCGAGATCGAGTGCTACGACATCGGCCACCTCTACACCGCCAACCACTTCCTCGAGCGCGGCCTGGTCAAGCCGCCGCTGTTCATCCAGTCGGTGTTCGGCCTGCTCGGCGGCATCGGACCGCACCCGGAAGACGTGATGCAGATGAAGCGCACCGCGGATCGGCTCTTCGGCAATGACTACGTGTGGTCGGTGCTCGGCGCCGGGCGCAACCAGATGCCGATCGCCACCATGTCGGCCGTGCTCGGCGGCAATGTGCGGGTCGGCCTGGAGGACTCGCTGTGGGACGGCCCGGGCACGCTGGCGGCCACCAATGCCGCGCAGGTGCGGCGCATCCGCACCATCATCGAGGCGCTGTCGATGGAGGTGGCCACACCGGACGAGGCACGCGAGATCCTCATGCTCAAGGGCGGCAGCAACGTCGGGTTCTGACGCTGCCACATTGGAGGCCAGGTCATGAGTGCGGTGATCAAAGACGGGGTGACCAATGCCGCGGGCGTCGAGGTGCCGCCGCTGGATGCGTTCTGGATGCCCTATACCAACAACCGGGCGTTCAAGTCGCGCGAGGATATCGCCTCGCGCATGATCGCGAAGGCGGACGGCGTCTACTACACCACCGCGTCGGGCGCACGCATCATCGACGCCATGGCCACCCTGTGGTGCGTCAACGCCGGCCACTGTCGGCCGAAGATCGTCGAGGCGATACGCGCCCAGGCGGGCGAACTCGATTTCGCCTCCAATTTCTCGGTCGGCAATCCGTTGGCGTTTCGTGCCGCCGACGCGGTCGCTCGCCTGGCGCCGGCCGGCATTGGGCATGTGTTCTTCACCAACTCGGGTTCCGAGGCGGTGGATACGGCACTCAAGATCGCCCTGGGGTACCACCGCCTCAATGGGCAGGCCTCGCGCCAGCGTTTCATCGGGCGCGAGAAGGGGTACCACGGGGTCAACCTGGCCGGCGTGGCGGTCGGTGGCGTGCCGGCCAACCGCAAGGCCTTCGGCAACCTGATCGCGGTGGACCACATGCCGCACACCCAGGATCTGGCGCGCAACCGCCATTGCCGCGGCCTGCCGGCCGATGGCGCCGATATCGCCGAACGTCTCGAGCGCCTGGTCGCCCTGCACGACGCCTCGAATATCGCCGCCGTGATCGTCGAACCGGTATCCGGCGCCGGCGGCGTGCTGGTGCCGCCGCGCGGCTACCTGCAGCGCCTGCGCGAGATCTGCACCCGCCACGGCATCCTGCTGATCTTCGACGAGGTGATCACCGGCTTCGGGCGCTTGGGCACCCCGTTCGCCAGCCAGTTCTTCGACGTCAGGCCCGACCTCATCACCTTCGCCAAGGGTGTCACCAGCGCGACCGTGCCGATGGGGGGCGTGCTGGTCTCCGACCATGTGTATGAGGCCTTCATGAACGGTTCCGGCCCGGTGGTCGAACTGTTCCATGGCTACACCTACTCCGGACATCCGCTGGCCTCCAGCGCGGCGCTCGCGACGCTGGCCACCTATGCCGAGGAAGACCTGTTCGGCAACGCCGCGCGTCTGTCACAGGCCTTCGAGGACGGCATCCATGATTTTGTGGACATGCCGCATGTGATCGATACCCGCAACCTCGGCCTGATCGGCGCGGTGGAACTCGCGCCGCGCGACGGCGCGCCCGGCGCGCGGGCGCTGGAAGTCCACAACCGCGCCTGGGAGCGCGGCGTCTTCGTACGGCCGATCGGTGACAACATCGCTTTCTGCCCGCCGCTGATGATCGATAAAACCCAATTGGAACAAGTGTTTGGCGTAGTCCGCGAGGTTCTGTCGACGGTGCCGTGACGCATACCGGGCGATGCCCGGGCGTCTTGCGGATCCCCTTGATTTTGTTCTATAATTCAAGGCTTTCCGGATTTTGCCCGCGCGCGGTCGGTGGATTCAAGCGCGCGAGGCGACCGAACCGTTCACAGGACACACCCATGGTTACCATTCGCATGAACCGCAGCGGCGCCAAAGGCCGCCCCTTCTACAACATCGTTGCCACCGACTCGCGCAATCGTCGCGACGGCCGCTTCGTCGAGCGCGTCGGTTTCTACAACCCGATCGCCGCCGGCGCTGAAGAAGCCCTGCGTTTCGACCTGGCGCGCTTCAATTACTGGAAGGGTGTGGGCGCTCAGGTGTCGCCTTCGGTCGAGCGCCTGCTCAAGCAGTACACCAAGAAAAACGCCGCGGCCGCTGCGCCCGCAGCCGCCTGAGCTTCGCATGAACGCGCCCGCGCCGGGCGCAAGGCGCAATGCGCCCGGGCAAAATGCCGAGGGCGTGCCGCATGACCTGGTGCTGATGGCGTATGTCAAGGAGCCCTACGGGCTTGCGGGCGGGCTCAAGCTGCATGTGTTTTCCGGCGATCCGTTGGCCCTGCAGGATTTCAATGAATGGTGGGTCGCCGCACCGGCGGCGACACCGGTCTGGAAGAAGATAGCGCCTGAGAGTTTCGGGCTGCGCGGTGGCGGCTATGTCGCGAAGTTCCCGGGCGTTGCCGACCGCGACCAGGCGTTCGCGCTCAAGGGGTGGCAGATCGCAGTGGCGCGATCGGCTTTTGCGCCCAGCAGTGAAGGCGAATACTATTGGGCCGACTTGATCGGCCTCGCGGTGGTGAACCGCGAAGGCGTGGTCCTCGGCAAGGTGACGGACCTGCTCGACCTGGGGCCGCATCATGTGTTCAGGGTGCGGGGTGAAGGGCGACCGGAAACCCTGATTCCCTTCGTCGCCGCGTATGTCGATAAGGTCGACGTGGCAGGCGGCTGCATCACGGTTGATTGGGGCGAGGATTACTGATCCCCGTACCAGCCGGAGAGACGTCACCGGGATTTCATGGAATGGCAGTCCGATTCGACGTGATAACGCTCTTCCCGGCCATGTTCGACGCGGTGGCGTCGGCGGGTGTGACCGGGCGGGCGGTGGAATCGGGGGTATGGTCGCTCGGGCGCTGGAACCCGCGTGATTACACCGATAACCCGTATCGCACCATCGACGACCGGCCCTACGGTGGCGGGCCCGGGATGGTGATGATGCCGGGGCCGCTGGAAGCGGCATTGGTGGCGGCGAAGGCCGCGCAGGCCGCGGCAGGGGTTGCTCCGCGTGTGTTGCACCTCTCGCCGCAGGGCAGGAAGCTCGACCATGCGGGCGTGCTGGGCCTGCGCGACGCACTGCAGGGCGGGACGGGGATGGTCCTGCTGTGCGGGCGGTATGAGGGCATCGACGAGCGCGTGATCGAGCGCCATGTCGACGAAGAATGGTCGGTCGGCGATTATGTGCTTTCCGGCGGCGAATTAGCCGCCATGGTGCTGATCGACGCTGTGATGCGGCTGCAGCCGGGTGTGCTGGGACATCAGGCCTCGGCGGTGGAAGAGTCGTTTGCCGCCGGGTTGCTGGATTGCCCGCATTTCACCCGGCCGGAAGAATTTGCAGGGCTGCGGGTTCCGGATGTGCTGTTGTCCGGCGATCACGCTAAAATCGCGCGCTGGCGCCTGAAGCAGTCCCTGGCGCGCACGCTGGCAAGGCGGCCCGAATTGTTCGCTGCCTGGTCCGAGCGCAAGCTTTCGAAGGAGGAAGTACGGA
>CANGUJ010000167.1 GCA_947456845.1 Burkholderiales bacterium
CCGGCCGCCGGCGGCGGCCTGCGTCGCGCGCGCAGCGTCGCGCGGGTGGCGGACCTTGAGCTGCAGGCGACCGACGGCTCGCTCGGCAGCGGCACCGGTATCGCCCATACGCGCTGGGCCACGCACGGCGCGCCCGTGACGGTCAATGCCCATCCGCACTTCTCGAAGGATGCGATCGCGCTGGTGCACAACGGCATCATCGAGAACCACGACGAGCTGCGCGACGAGCTCAGGGCGCGCGGCTACGTGTTCGAAAGCCAGACCGACACCGAGGTCATCGCGCACCTGGTGCATTCCATGTACCGGGGCAACCTGTTCTCCGCCGTGCATGCCGCCGCCAAGCGCCTCGCCGGCGCCTACGCGATCGCCGTGTTCTGCAAGGACGAGCCCGGCGTGGTGGTCGGCGCGCGCGCCGGCAGTCCGCTGGTGGTGGGCCTGGGCCACGGCGCTTCGGCCGGCGAGAACTTCCTCGCCTCCGACGCGCTGGCGCTGGCCGGCACCACCGATCGCATCGTCTATCTCGAGGAAGGTGATGTGGTCGAAATCCGCGTCGGCGGCACCACCGTCATCGACCGCGACGGCAACAACGTGCAGCGCGAGGCGCGCGTGGTGCATGCCGCCACCGGCATGGCGGAGCTGGGCCCCTACCGCCACTTCATGCAGAAGGAGATCTTCGAGCAGCCGCGCGCCGTGTCGGATACGCTCGAAGGCGTGGAAGGCATTTCGCCGACGCTGTTCGGCGACGCCGCCGAGGCGGTGTTCAGGCAGGTCAACGAGGTGCGCATCCTCGCCTGCGGCACCAGCTACTACAGCGGCGCGACAGCCAAGTACTGGCTGGAATCCATCGCGCAGATCCCCACCCAGGTGGAGGTGGCGAGCGAATTCCGCTATCGCGACAGCGTGCCCAACCCGGACGCGCTGGTGGTGGTGATCTCGCAGTCGGGCGAGACCGCCGACACCATGGCCGCGCTCAAGCACGCGCAGTCGCTGGGTCACCGGCACAGCCTTGCCATCTGCAACGTGGCCACCTCGGCGATGGTGCGGCAGACCGGCCTCAAGTACCTGACCCGCGCCGGGGTCGAGATCGGCGTGGCCTCCACCAAGGCCTTCACCACCCAGTTGACCGCGCTGTTCCTGCTGACGCTCACGCTGGCCAAGCTGCGCGGCAGGCTTTCACCCGAGCAGGAGGCGCGGCACTTGAAGGACCTGCGCCACCTGCCGAACGCGCTGACCAGCGTGCTGGCGCTGGAGCCGCAGATCATCGACTGGGCCGAGAAATTCACCCGCAAGGAGCATGCGCTGTTCCTCGGCCGCGGCCTGCACTACCCGATCGCCCTCGAAGGCGCGTTGAAGCTCAAGGAGATCAGCTACATCCACGCCGAGGCCTACCCGGCCGGCGAGCTCAAGCACGGCCCGCTGGCGCTGGTCACCGACGAGATGCCGGTGGTCACCATCGCGCCCAACGACGCCCTGCTGGAAAAGCTCAAGTCCAACATGCAGGAGGTGCGCGCCCGCGGCGGCCAGCTCTACGTGTTCGCCGACGCCGACAGCCACATCGGCTCCAGCGAGGGCGTGCATGTCATCCGCATGCCGGAACACTACGGCGCCTTGTCACCCATCCTGCATGTGGTGCCGTTGCAGATGCTGGCGTATCACACGGCGCTGTCGCGCGGGACGGATGTGGACAAGCCTAGGAATCTGGCCAAGAGCGTGACGGTTGAGTAGCCGCAGGGCCTGTTGGTGCGAAAAGTTGTTCAAACAAACGGGACCACTTCTGTGTCCGACGGCGCATTTTTTGATGGCTTTACAGCTTTTCAAAACTAGGCTCTTCCAGGAGGGGATTTTTCCAGTTTTTGTCCAACCATCATGTCGGACTGCCCCAATTCACGGCGTGCGCGATCATCATCACGGCGAACATGAAGATGACGGTAACGCGACTGCCGCGATCCTTGATGGCGTAGACAACCGGGTCATCGTCCATTTCGCCACGCGAAGTTTTGACCCAAAGCCTGCCGAGCCAGTAAATCAAGCCAACGGCGACCAGCCAGAGCAGCTGCGGCGAGGCATAACGGGCTTGCGTCTCAGGGGCGCTGATGAACAGGCCGAACACCACGACCGCAGACAGCGCGGCCCCAACACCCATCGGCCACAACACCACCAAATCGCTGACCCGGTAATCCCTGCCCTGCGCGACCGCCTTGCCTGCCTCCTTCAGTGAAACCATCTCGGCACAACGCTTGACCAGCGCCAAACTCAGGAAGATGAATACCGAGAACGCCAATAGCCAGGAACTGGCCGGAATCGCAACGGCCACCGCCCCGGCCAGAATACGCAGGGTGTAGAGCAGCGACAGCATCAGCACATCGATCAGCATGTGGGTCTTGAGTACCCAACTGTAAGCAGTGGTCAAAACGACGTATAAAAGCAGCATCAGGACAAAAGCCGGTGATACAAACGCGCTCAAGATAAAAGCGAGGCCCAATGCGCTGGCGGACATGGCCAAACCGTGATGAATCGGCAATAGCGCGCTGGCAAACGGGCGATTGCGCTTGCGGGGATGCTGGCGGTCATTGTCCAGGTCCCACAAGTCGTTGAGGATGTAGGTTCCCGATGCCGCGAAGGAGAACGCCAGGAAGGCGATACACATCGTGGTGAACTTGCCGGCATCCTGAAACGAAAAGGCGGTCATCAGGGGCACAAAAAGCAGCAGGTTCTTCAGCCACTGATGGACACGCAACGCGCGCAGCCAGACTTTGAGACTGGCGCGTTCTTTGGGGAATTCCTGTTCCACCGGAGTTCCGCGCTTGACCGCCGCAGCGGTGCTCGCATCCACGGCAACCAAAATCGCAGAAGAGGCCGCTTTCCAGATCGGGAGATCGGCTGTGCTGTCGCCCGCATAGGCGAACTTCTCGCCAACTTCGGCGCGAATCGACTGGAGTTTCGCCATACCCTTCAGGTTTTTGCCAGCCCCTGTCGCCAGAACCTGGTCGAAGAGGTCAAGATGCTCCGCAACTTCCCTGGCAATGGAAGCATGCGCGGCTGTAGCCAAGATGATCGGACGGCCCAGAGCCTTCTCTGCTCGAAGGTAGTCGAGTAGATTCTGCCGGTAAGGAAGCTGAGCCGGGTCGATGTCGACTTGGGCAGCAATTTCCTCCTTGAAGTCCGCTATACCGTTGAGTAGGGCTAGCGGCAGCCTCACCAAGCTCAACGGCGACTGCTTGGCCATCTGAATCAGCGATTCGTGCAGGGTATCGGTCGGCGTGAGCGTGCCATCCAGATCGACAACCAAGGGCAGCGTCGGCGTCTGGCTGATGTCACTCAAAAAAATGCCACTTTCCACGAGACAAAAGCCGATATTTCAGATGGTTAGATGTTGCTTTTTCAGATTATGCTGAATGTATCGCCTGCCATCGCCAAGATGCATCTCTGAGGGAACTGAGCAGCAGTTTTCTGACCAGCCACGTCAATAGTTGTTTTCTCTCGCGATACGGAAAAATCATCGCTATCATGTATCGTCTTGGCAATCAATATAGATGCCAACTATGGATAGGTGTTCCATGGCTGTCAAAACTCCGGGCGAGTATGTGCCACCCAAACCGCCAAAGCCATACGTTGGGCTTTCGGATGATCGCGACGTAATCGCTGCACTGGATGCCATTTTCGATCGTGTGATTGCCGCTCGCGACACTGTGAGATCTCTTTCGGTCGGCCCGGACGTCCCCGAAGCCCAGTCCTCTGCTTACTCTGGCCAAATACGTGTTTCAATCGATCGTCCGTATCACGGGCACTGGCACTTCAGGATAGGACATCCAAGACATGTTAAACGGCTGAAGCCGTTGCCTAAGATGTCGTCGTCACCAGAATCAAGTTGCCGACTTTCCCGAAATCGGGGACTGAATTCGAGCCTTCCTCACGACGGCTATTTTCTTGGCGTGCGCATTTGCTCCGGAACCGGCGGTTGTGAAACGATGTAATCAATCATTTGTCTATACAAGGACACATTGTTAAGTGCCGCGATCGACAGTGTCGCCGTCGCCACTACCCTTGTGATAATGGGGGAGTACTTGCGAAGTGCGCCGGCGTAAGCGACGATTAGCAGGATGAACAGCGGAAAGCTCGTGTGTGCGCCGTAAAGGTAGACGCTGCCCCTGAATTGCCAGTACCAGTGCAGCAGAATGTTGAGCGACGTCCAGATCAGGACAACGCCCAATATTCTTCGCAGGCCTTCATCGCGAAGTGACACGTATGCGCCGACGATCATAGCGACGATCCAGGCTGCGATTGAAATTGCCCCACCCAAGCCATAGCGGAATTCGCGAAAATCCAGCATCGAATGGCCGTCCTTTGGCAGGTCGACCATTGTGAATTCAGGAGCGACGAATCCGAACGGAACCAGCGCCGCGATCACTGCGAGGAGACTCGCTGGCTCGGCGCGATTGATGTTGATGATCCACCATACACGCTTGGGTGCCGATGGCGCATCCGCGAGAACAGACGGTTCGAACAGCGCTGCAAGCGGAACGACTACCAACGCAAGGCCGATCGCCGCAAAAATCCCGGTCTTGAATTCGATGGTGATCCATGTCCACAGCGATACTCGCCGCCATGCAAGGACGGCAGAGGCCACTATGTTGAGAACTGCGTTGGTAACCGTCACGCCAGCGTTGATAACAAACCCCACCACCGACCATCCCGTTACGGAAGGCGGCAAACCGCGCCGATTCACCACCATCACCATGTGCAACCCGATGCCCGCGAGGGCGAAACCGTACACCTCAGGATTGATGCCAAGCATGAGAGGTTGCGCGGAGAAAGAGTAAGCGGCCGCCATGAGAAATCTGTCGAACCGGTTTTCACATAGCTGTGCCGCGAGAATATAGGCAATCACGGTCACGCACCCGGCACACAGCGCGGTCAACGCCATCACCGCGAGGTAGGAATCGCCAATGACCATGTTGAGGCCGAGGCCGAGCGGGCGAATGGCCAGGCTCAAGGCATGGCGCGCGACGAACGACACGGGATGTACGTCGGAAACGTCGACATCGGGTACGGTCCATGCCTTCACAAAGCGGGAAGAGTCGAAGTCAAACGCCCAGTTGAACGATTGCAGCAGCACGCTCCGGGCGAGGGGATAGCCGTTGAAGTAATGAAACCCGGCGATCAGCATGCCCAGCAGCGTGGCGAAGATGTAGTCGCGTCCGGCTATGGTTTTGTCAGGTATCGCAGAAGCTGGGCTCATGGATTTTCCGGAATTGAATTGTTGTGTCGATCCAGTGCGTTCCAAAAGTCTTCCCGATGCTTGATGGTGGCGTCTGGGTGGGAGTCGCAGGTGTTGCCCAGCAGTACTGTGCGTTTCAATCGTAAGCGATCCACCAACCCCGTCCCTTGCGCCGCGTTCGCGAACATGATGGATGCGAAGGCTGCCGGCTCAGCGACTCACGCCACCGGCGGCCCGAGACGCCAAGACGGCAACGCCTCGTAATCGTCAGCCGTGTTCGCCAGTAGCAGCGCCGAGAACATGGCCGCCAGATAGCGATACGGATCGCCCCGTTGACCTTGCGGGCCTGCAGCAGCGAGTATAGGTTGGCGCTCGCGTTGGCACCGCCAGCGGCGTCGGAGAATAACCAGTTAGACCGCCTCGACGATATTGCGCCAACAGTGCGCCCAGCAGCGGAGATGGACATGTTGGTGCTTCTCCGCAATCTGGTCGTAGACCTGATAGCCGTCCGTCATCAGCACGTCACCCTTGCGTATGCCCGCGTACAGCAGCGTCGCCGCCTGTGCGCTGCGTGAGGGCGCATACGGATTTCATCGGAACATTCACCGGCGGGACCTCGGGCTCGGCCGGGCACCGGCGCGCGAAGCGGCGGCGCCCGCCCGGGAGGCCGGCGCGTTCCTTCAGCGCAGGATGCCCGACGGTGCCGGGATCAGTATCGGCGGCGGTGGCGTGGCCTGCACGTTTTCCGCCGCCGTGGCCGCCTCCGGCCCGGGCGGCACGAACACTTCCTGCATGCACTTCGCGAGCCGCAGCGGCCCCACGCTCTGGTAGGTCCCGCCAAAGCCGCCCGTCATGACGAGGTAAGCCTTGCGATCGCTGTGACGCACCACCAGCGTGTATTTGAATCCGTCGCTGAAGAGGAGATTCAAGGGAAATTCCACCCGTTAGGTGGTGTAGTTGTCGAAGTTTCCGCTGCCCCAGCTGGCCTTGCCCACCATCCGGCGGAAGCAATCGTCCATGAAAAATCGCTGCAGGAGGAATATCGTCTCCCGGCGGACCTGCGCATCGGTCGCGCGTGGTGGCGGGATGTCCGAATCCGGTATCAGGCGATCGCCGCCAGTCCGGCGGCCAGCAGAAACACGAGCGCCAGGGTGATCGCAAGCAGTATTTTTCTCACGGTGTTCCCTCGGTGAATCACGGTGCCCATGAAGTGCCGCTCGATGCCGGGCCCGCGCGGCAGGTCGCAAGGCTAGTCCTTTTGCGCCGTCAGCGCCGGCTTCTTGTCCAGACACTCGGCCAGCCCGTCGAGTTCGCGGTCGGCCGCGTCATGCTGCGCGTGCAGGTCGCCGGCCGCCGCCAGCAGCACCTCCACGCGGGGAATCCACACGCCGGTGAGTTCGTCGCGGATCGCGGCCTTGATCTCCTCGGCCGAGCCGACCCAGGCGCGCGCGGGGAATTCGGCGCGCGCCTGTTCGTTGAGCATCGCGGCTACCTGTTCCATGTGCGCATTGTTGATGCGCACATGGCCCATCTCATGGTCGAGCACCACCTGGTAGGGGCAGCTGCCGAGCGGGATTTCGCGGGCGATATGCACCGTCTGCGGCGCGATGCCCAGGTGGATGGTGGCGCTGATGCGGGCGCAATTCATGCCCGTGGCGTTCTCGGTCACCGCGCGGGCGCTCCATTCGACCTGCACCTGCGGGGTGAACTCGGTGGCGCCGAACACCGCGTCCTGGGGCGAGACGGCCATCAACCCGCGCAATTCCCCCAGCCCCAGTTGCTGCCCGATCACCACCTCCGAGGTCTGCACCTCGAACACCAGGGAGGACGGCGCAAGACGTTCCTGGCAGGCCTGTTGCAGCGCCCGGGACCCCTGCACCGGCGCGTGCCCTGCGGCCGCCGGCCCGTCCGGTTGCGCCCAGGCCGGCGCCGGCAAGCCGAGCACAAGGGGGAGCAGAAAGGGCAGCAACGGGGCAATCAGCGGGCGCGGCACGGCGGTCCTGGCAAGGGGGCGCGCCGGATGCGGCGCGTCCGGTGCTCTACGGACGGACGGGCGAAAACTGAAGCGCCGCGGCCGTCCCGGCGGTCCGCGCGCCAGGGGGCAGGCCGGTTGGTACACTTGGCCGATGATCACCCTGCGCCCCCCGGCCGCCACGTCGCGGCCCGATGCCAAGCCGGGCTGCCAGCATGGCGTAGACGTTCATGAGTGAGGCCGACCTCAGGGCGCGCGTCATGCGCCTGGCCCGCGCCGACCCCTACTCCAGCCTCTTGGGGGCCACCTGCACCGAATGCGGACCGGGGCTGGCCGTGCTGCAGATGCAGGTCACCGGCCAGCACCTCAATTTCAACGGCACCTGCCACGGCGGCGCGATCTTCACGCTGGCCGACACGGCCTTCGGCCTGGCCGCCAATTCGCACGGCGCGGTGGCGGCCGCCATCGACGCGCACATCACCTACCAGGTGGCGGTGAAGATCGGCGACGTGTTGACGGCGCGGGCGGTCGAGGTGTCGCGCTCGCGGCGTCTGGGCGTCTATCGCATCGACGTCGCGCGCGGCGACGGCAAGCCGGTATCGAGCTTCACCGGCACCGTCTACATCACCTCCGCCACCCACGACGAACCCGCCGCGCCGGGCGGCGCCTGAAGGGCGCAGCGGCGTCGGGCGCCGCCAGCTTCGCGGGTCGCCCGGGCCC
>CANGUJ010000168.1 GCA_947456845.1 Burkholderiales bacterium
CGCCGGCCGCTTCGCGCTGCCCGACCGCCGGGCAGCGTCAGGCTGCCTCGACGACCCTGCCTGAGAGTTCCGCGCGCGACGGCTGCCCGGCAGCGCCGCTATGGCCATGGCGCGGCAGGCGGGAGACGTTCTGCGCGCGGTTGGCGCCGCGGCGCTCCGCCTTTCCGTCCCAGGCGCTGTCGATCTCGGCCTGCGCAACCTGGGCGGCCTGCTCCACGCGGAACAGCGCGACGGTGTCCGACAGCGCCACCGCCTGCGAGGCCAGGCTCTCCGCCGCGGCGGTGGCCTGCTCCACCAGGGTCGCATTGTGCTGGGTCATCTCGTCCATCTGGGTGATGGTCTGGTTGACCTGCTCGATGCCGGCACTCTGCTCCACCGATGCGGCGGTGATGTCGGCCATGATGTCGGTCACCCGCTTGACGGACACGACGACCTCTTCCATGGTCCGCCCCGCGGCATCGACCAGTTGCGAGCCCGATTCGACCTTGCTCACCGAATCGGAAATCAGTTCCTTGATCTCCTTGGCGGCCGCGGCAGACCGCTGGGCGAGATTGCGCACCTCGGTGGCGACGACCGCGAATCCGCGTCCCTGCTCGCCCGCGCGGGCCGCCTCCACCGCGGCGTTGAGCGCCAGGATGTTGGTCTGGAAGGCGATGCCGTCGATCACCGAAATGATGTCGGAGATGCGCTTGCTGCTTTCGTTGATGCCGCTCATGGTCTGGACGACTTCCTGCACAACCGAGCCGCCGCGCTGCGCGACCTCCGATGCGCCCACCACCAGCAGGTTGGCCTGCTTGGCATTCTCGGCGTTCTGCTTGACCGCCGCCGTCAACTGCTCCATCGAGCTTGCGGTCTCCTCGAGGCTGGCGACCTGCTGCTCGGTGCGCCCGGAAAGATCCTGATTGCCCGTGGCGATCTCCGCGGACGACTGCTTGATCGACTCGGCGGCCTCGCGGATGCGCCCGATGACCTCCTGCAGCCTTGCCGAGGTAGCGCCGGAATCCTGCTGCAGGCTGGCGAACTGGCCCTCGAAATCCCCGCTCATCCGCTGCGTCAGGTCGCCGTCGGCGAGGGCGCGCGAGACGCGCGCCACCTCGCTCACACCGCGGTCGGTCACCTCGAGAATCCGGTTCAGCCCCTCGGCGGCCTGCAGGAAGAATCCGCTCTTTCCTTCAGTGGCCACCCGCGCCTGGAGATTGCCGCGCCCGGCCGATTCGATGATCTGGGCGATTTCGCGTTCCGTGGCCACCTCGGTGGTTCGATCGGTCCACTGCACGGTCGTGCCCATCACCTCGCCGGCGGCGTTGACGATCGGCGTGGCATCGATGATGAAATGACGCTCTCCCGCCTGAACCTGGGAACGGCCGTTCGCCCGGGCACCAAGACGCTCGAAGTCGTCCAGGTTGCTGCCGATCACCGCAGCGGCGGCGAATTCCGGCCATGCGGCACGCAGGTCGGGCTCGGCATCGGCCATGAGGTCCTTCATCGATCGATTCGCGTAGAACACCGCGCCCTTGTCGTCCGCGATCATGGCGCTGGTGGAAGCCGCATCGAGCGAGCGGCGGATGCGCAGATTCTCGGCCGCTTCGGCCGCGGCCTGGCGCAACGCCTGCAGCATCACGGCCATCCTGGCCATCACGCTGGTTTCGTCCCCGGGCTTGACCGGCACCTCGCGATCCAGACGGCCGGCGGCCACATCCTCCGCCACCTCCCGCACCGTCGAGGGGTCGGCGCCCAGGCGCGCCCCGATCCAGAGCCGCGCGTACCACAACGACCCCAGCCCGGCGACGGCCACCAGGCCCGCGCAGACGAGCACCACCGCGTACCAGAAGTTCTTGACCGCCAATGCGGCGGACACCGCGGCCTCCGTGCGCTCATCCAGAAGGGTGAAGAACTCGTCGACCGGCTTCATGATCTTGGCCTTGAAACGATGGTAGTCGGCATCGTGCATCATCTCGCGCGCACGCGCAAAATCGGGCTTGCCCTTCTTGGTGAATCCGCCCTTGTCGTCCGCGTAGAGGCCCTTGACCATGTTCATGGCGATGGTCTCGGTCTTGACCAGGTCATCCGAGTTGCCTGCCGCTTCCTTGAGCTTGGCGAACTCGGCCTCGGTGAAGCCGGCGTTCTTCATCATCTCGAGCAGGGGTATGCTCGTGGTCGCGCCGCGGTGGCTGCCACCGGTAGGTTCGGTCCCGACCGCGCGGAAATCCCAGTAGATCTTCTCGTAGCCCGCCGGCCGCGGCGTCTTGCCGTTGCGGATATCGAGAATCTCGAAGTACTGCTTCTCCCAGAGCGGGTCCCCGGAGACGACGTAGGTCCGGGCAAGCCGGGTGAGGTCATCGGAGCTCTGGCGCAATTCGTCGGCCAGCAGGACCGACTGGTAGCGCTTGGTGTAGGCCTCCGACAGGTCCTTGTTGGCCTGGCCCACCTTGTAGAGCGAAAACCACAGGGCGGCCACTGCCGCCAAAACGCACAGGAGCGCGGTGCCAAACAGTTGTTTCATGGACTTCATTTCTTCATTTCCCCCAGGGTAAGCCGGCGCATCCCCGCCGGCCAGGTTAGGCTCGGCCAGGAAAGGCCCGGATACGGCGCAACGCTCGCCGCGTCCGTGCGTTCCTGGCCATGATCGGACTGCGCCCCGATCAGGCGGCGAGCGCCTCGTCAGCCAGAGCCATGTCGGCTGACAGGACCAGGCGCTCGATATCGACAAGGACGAGCATGCGGTCTCCGACGGAGCCCACGCCCGTGATGTAACGGGTATCGAAAGCCGACGAGAATTCGGGCGGCGCCATGATCTGGCCGGCTTCGAGCGCGAGCACGTCCGACACGCCGTCGACCACCACGCCCACCATCCGGCCAGCCAGGTTCAGGACGATGACGACGGTGAACTCGTCATACCGCACGCTATCCAGCTTGAATTTGATCCGCAGGTCCAGGATCGGCACGACCGAGCCGCGCAGGTCGATGACGCCCTTGACGAATTCGGGCATGTTGGCAAGCCGGGTCACCGGGCTGTAGCCGCGGATCTCCTGGACCTTCAGGATGTCCATGCCGTAGTCCTGCGGTCCGACCCGAAACGTCAGGAACTCCGCGCCCCGCGAAGGCGCCACCTGCGCGTGCCGCGGCGGTGTGCGCTCAATTGATGTGGTGTTCATGGACGAACTCCTATTTTGTTGTTGTAAACACACGTCGCCCGGCCGGCTCCTTGCCTCACCCGGCAGTCTCTGCCGCCGCCTTGACCAGGCAAGGAAGCGTTGAATCTACTGCTGTGCATTCCACCACGCGCCATGGGTCTGGGATTCGACGAACAGCATGGAAAAATTGCCCCGCCTGAACGCACCAACGGCAAGCCGCGCGGATTCTTGAGGACCTGACCCGGCCAGCGTGCCTGCGAAGCGTCCGACCCACGCCGGTGACCCGTGTACCCCAACGCGGACATGCGAAACTCCCGGCCCGCGAAAAAGCGGCCCCCCGCCCCGCGTCGCGGCTCAGACCCGCACGCGTCGGCGCGGCATGCAAACGCAACAGCGATCCGGGCTTGAAAACCGTCTTTTCGCCCAAATTTGAATAAAATAACCAAATTATCCACGGACCAAGTTGTCCGGAAGCCCGCCATGAACGTTGCCGCCGATCCGGCCCCTGCCGCCAGGCCCCTCGATATCTCGACGTTCCGCGAGGGCGGCTCGCTCAATGCCCGCCTGCGCCAGATGCACGAGGGACTGCTCGAGCGCGTGCCGGCTGTCGACCGCATCGCCTGCGCGCTCTACGACGCCGGCGAAGATCTGCTCAAGACCTTCATCGACAGCACGCGCACCGGCCATTCGCTCGAAGGGCACGAATTCCGCCTGTCGCAGAGCCGCTCGCTGAGCCGGCTGGCCACCTCGGGGGATGTGCGCATCCTCGACGACATCCCGGCGCTGGTGCAGCACGGCGAGGTGCACTCGGACTGGCTGCTCGAGCAGGGCTACCAGTCCTCGATGACGGTACCGCTGTTCGACAACGGGGCCCTGCTGGGCATGACCTTCTTCGACGCGCGCGCCAGCCACGCCTTCCCGCCGGTAGCCCAGCGCGACCTGCTGCTCTACGCGAACCTCATCAACATGTCCATTTCCTCGGAACTGGCGGCGCTGCGCACGGTGGTCGCCTCCGCGCAGATGGCGCGCGAGTTCGCCCACCTGCGCGACTTCGAGACCGGCGCCCACCTGGAGCGCATGGCGCGCTACGCGCGGGCGATCGCACGGGCCATCGCGCCCCGTCACGCCCTGGGCGACGAGTTCATCGAGCACGTCTTCCTGTTCGCCCCGCTGCATGACGTGGGCAAGATCGGCATTCCGGACCGCATCCTGCTCAAGGCCGGGCGCCTCGAGCCGGACGAGCGGCAGGTCATGCAGACCCACGTCGAACTGGGACTGGAGATCGTCGAGCGCATCATCGGCGACTTCGGGCTCAGGCACCTGCCGGATTCGTCCGTGCTGCGCAACATCGTCGGCGGCCACCACGAAAAGATGAACGGCACCGGTTACCCCAAGGGCCTGGCCGGCGCGGCGATCCCGCTCGAGGCGCGCATCGTCAGCACGGCCGACATCTTCGATGCGCTGACCACGCGGCGCCCGTACAAGCAGGCCTGGACCACCGCCGAGGCGGTTGCCGAAATGCGCCGCATGGCGGTTGCCGGCGAACTCGACCCGGAATGCGTCGAGGCGGTGGCGGCCTTCGCACCACGCATCGAAGAGATTCGCGCGCGCTATCCGGACGAGGACTGAAGCGGAAGGACCACCCCTCCCGGGCCCCCTGCGGATGCGAATGCAAGGGCCGTCGGCGGCGCGCCCGAGGCGACAGCCCGAATCCTCGAGGGGCGCCATGCGCGATGGAACGGGGTGGCACGGATCGATTGGCGGCGGGCAATCGCGCGGGGGCGTACTCGGGGGCGTTAAACGACAACACAGGCGTTTTGCACTAAGCTTGTACCTTGCAGGGTGCGTTGGGCGCGTTGGGCGCCTTGGGCACGTTGGGCACGTTGGGCACCTGCGGGGCACGCAGTCCGGGCCGCGCAGTCGCAGCCGGCACCACCTGCGCACAACACCAACATCCAACCACTCGCATGGACATCATCCGCGCAAGGAATGTCCACGATCAACAGGACCCCCATGTCAGACACAGATTCCCTTCAGACCAGAGATGCCAGGGCGGTTGTCCATGGCCTGACCGATTTGTCCTTGCACGCCAAGCGCGGGGCCAGCGTGATCCAGTCCGGCAAGGGGGTCTGGGTCCGCGATATCCATGGCCGCGACTACATCGAGGCCATGTCGGGCCTGTGGTGCATCGCCCTGGGTTATGGCAACGAGCGGCTTGCCGATGTTGCCCAGCGGCAAATGAAGGAGCTGGCCTACTACCCGCTGACCAACCACAAGAGCCACCCGCCGGTGATCGCGCTGGCCGAGAAACTGCTGGCCATGGCGCCCGTGCCCATGGCGAGGATCTGGTTTGCCAGCACCGGCTCCGAGGCCAACGACTGCGCCGCGCGCCTCGCCTGGTATTTCTGGAACGCCGTCGGGCAGCCGGAGAAAAGGAAGTTCATATCGCACAGGCTGGCCTACCACGGCAACACCATCGCCTCGGCAAGCCTGTCCGGGGTCAGCTATGCGCATGACAAGTTCAACTTGCCTCTGCCCGGATTCCTGCATGTGGCCACGCCGCATTTCACCCGGCATGCCCAGCCTGGAGAGACCGAAGAGGCCTTCAGCGACCGCCTGATCGCCGACATCGAGCGCCTCATCGCCGCCGAGGGCGCCCACACCATCGCGGCGTTCTTCGCGGAACCGGTCATGGCCGCGGGCGGCATCGTCGTGCCGCCCGCGCGCTACTACGAGCAACTGCAACACCTGCTGAAGAAGCACGACATCCTGCTGGTGTGCGACGAGGTGGTCACCGCGTTCGGCCGGACCGGAAAGATGTTCGGCTCGACCACCATGCACCTCAGGCCGGATCTGCTGGTCTGCGCCAAGGCCTTGTCGAGCGCCTACATTCCCATCTCGGCGCTCATGATCGGCCCGCGCGTCTACGAAGCCATTGAACGGCAAAGCGGTGAACTCGGCTTGTTCGGGCTGACCATGACCTATTCGGGACATCCGGTCGCCTCGGCAGTGGCCCTGGAGACGCTGAAGATCTACGAAGAACTCCGCATCGTCGAGCATGTGCAGCAGATAGGCCCGCGCCTCCTGGACGGCCTGATGCACCTGCGCGACCACCCCCTGGTCAAGGAAGTCCGCGGCATCGGGCTGCTGGCGGGGGTGGAACTTACCCCCGGCCGTGGCCGCGAGTGCGCCCGCGTCGCGGAAGAGGAAGGCCTGATCGTGCGGGCCATCGGCGACACCATCGCCTTTTGTCCGCCGCTGATCATTTCCGAAGACGAGGTGCAGGAACTGTTGCGGCGCTTTGCGCGGGCGCTGGATCGGGTCTACGCAACCGGCCGGTAGCGGGAGCGCGCCCGGATGCCCATGAGCACCAAGCCGGCGGGCAGCAGCGTATCGAGCGGGGTGCCGACCGACCAGCCGCCGGTTCCGGCACTCCAGACCACGGCCCGCAGGTCGTAGGGCGCATACCAGGCGCTGCCGACGACCTGCCCTTTTTCGTTCAGGGCCAGCGCCTGGCTGTTCTGCAACGGATTCCCGTCGGCACGCACCACATCGAGATAGGTCACGCTGCTGCCCTGCCAGATCATGGCGTGATCGCAACTGTAGCCCGCGCAGTTGTAGGAGCCGCCTCCGGCGACCTCGAACCGGTCGTTGATGGCGGCGCCGATGGGCGTGTAGATCCCCTGCGCGCCGATGATCGTGGTTTGGTCCACCCCGGTCGAGTATCCCGTCCGGTAGGTGGGGTAGACCTGGGCGATCAGCCCCGCGCCGGCCGCGTTGATGGCGACGCCTTCGCCCGAACCGACAAAGGATCCGAAGCTCCCCGTCACCCCGAGCTTGACGATGCCATAGCCCCCGCTGCCGTTGGGACTCCAGATCACCGCGGTGTCTCCGGTGTTGCCGACGACCTGACCGCTGTCGTTGATGCCGCCCACGCGGGCTGAAAGGATGTTGTTGTAACTCGCCAGCCGCGGCAAATCGATCCGCCCGCCGGCCTGCGTCCAGACGAATCCCTGGCCGTTGGCGATGCTGTTGTCGACACCGACGACGACGTTCGCATTGTTGACGCCCCGCAGACTGAGGTTGCTGCTGTCCAGGCCGCCCGCGTTGAGCAGCTGGACGCTGCTGTAGCCGCCCGGGCCGGGGATGAAAACCCTGGATCCCGACACCACCCAGCCGTTGTCGTTGATCGCGATGTCGGTGCCCGCGCCGGTGAGCGGGCCGAGATCCGTGATGCTCCAGCCCGCGGCAGCCGCGCTTCCGCCGCTGCAGGAAAGCGTCACGGCAAGAATCATTTCCCTAAAACCGGCGCGTCTTTTCATGGCGTCTCCAGGTGGATGACTGCGATGTCTCGGCCACAAGTCTGGACCGAGACGATCGGCGGATTGTTGATACCGGTCAAATGGGGCCTTGATAACGGCCGCCTTAGCCGGAGGATGCATGCGTCCGATTGAATCGGCATCAATGCAGACGCCGATCGGCGCTTCACGGCGGAACCACGGGCGGCTATCAGATCGCCAACTCGTAGATAGTGCGTGTGGAGCGCCGCGCCGAGCGCGACATCTCGCGGGCCAGGTTGGAGAGCAGCTTGATGGCTATCGCCGGGTAGCGCTCGGTCAGGTCGGCGAAATTGTCGTGCGTGAGCGCGTAGCACACCAGCTCATCGTCGGCAAGAACCGTCGCCGAGCGGGCGCCGCGGTCGAGCAGCGCCAGTTCCCCGAACACCGTTCCGACCGAAAACGCGGCCAGCCGGGTTTCGCGGTTAGC
>CANGUJ010000169.1 GCA_947456845.1 Burkholderiales bacterium
CCTGCTGCCGCAGGCGCACAGGAGCGCGGAGGCAGCCGAGTTCGCGTTCCGCAACGGCGCCATCGGCGCGCTGGACCTGCTCGACGCGCGCCGCACCCTGCGCGCCATCCAGATCGAGGCCTCGGCCGCGCACGCCGAGCATGCGAGGGCGCTGCCCGCGTTGCGTGCCGGCGTCGAAGAACTTCCCGCCGATGCCTTGGCCATCGCCGAAGGCGACTCCAGGAAAGAGCAATAGACATGACCATGCGTACCCTCGGCGGCATGCTCGCCATCGCCGCGCTGGCCGGCGCGGCCGGCTACTTCGCGCGCGGCAGCGCGGGTCCCGCCGCCAGCGAGACCAGGGCCGAGGCCAAGGCCGAGACCAAGGCGCCCAACCAGCTGGCGTTTCCGGAGGGTTCGCCGCAACTCGCCGCCGTGAAGGCCGAGCCCGCCGTCGAGGCGCCGCTGCCGATCGCCGAGCCGCTCAACGGCCGGGTGGCCTACGACGAGGACGCCACCGCGCGCATCACTTCGCCGGTCGCCGGGCGCATCGTGCGCCTGGCCGCGGCCGCCGGCGACAGCGTCAAGGCCGGCGCTGTGCTGGCCATGGTCGATGCGCCGGACTTAGCCGCCGCCATTGCCGACACCCGCAAGGCGGAGGCCGACGAGGCGCGCAAGAAGCTTTCGCTCGAGCGCGCGCAGAAGCTGCTCGACGCCGAGGTGATTCCGCGCAAGGATTTCGAGGCGGCGGCCGCCGACATGGCGCAGGCCCAGGCCGAGACCCAGCGCGCGCGCCTGCGCCTGAAGAACCTGAGCCCGAACGGCGGCGCCGACGAGCGCGGACTGGCCCTGCGCTCGCCGGTGGCCGGCGTGGTGGCCGAACGCCGCGCCAATCCCGCCATGGAGGTGCAGCCGGGCATGGCCGATCCGCTCTTCGTGGTGTCCGACACGCGGCGCCTGTGGGTCCTGATCGACCTGCCGGAGCGATACCTGGCGCAGGTCAAGTCCGGGCTGCCGGTGGCGGTGTCGGTCGAGGCCTATCCCGGCGAAGTGTTCCGCGCCACCGTGGCGCGGGTGGGCCAGGTGGTCAATGCCGACACCCGGCGCATCCAGGTGCGCTGCGACCTGGCCAATCCCGACGGCAAGCTCAAGCCGGAGATGTACGCGCGCGTCTCGCTGCTCACCACCGAGGGCTACAACGCCGTGCGCCTGCCCAACAGCGCGCTGGTGACCGAAGGCCTCTATACCTACGTGTTCATCGAGACCCGGCCGGGGGTCTTCCTCAAGCGCAAGGTGGAACTGGCGGTGCAGGACCGCGAGTACGCCTACGTGAAGGCGGGTGTGGCCCGGGGCGAACGCGTGATCGTCGGCGGGGCCCTGTTGCTGCAGTCCGAGCTCGCCTCGGGCTCCTAGGCCGCGCGCTTCCGGCACCGCGTCATGCTCGAAAGACTCATCACATTCGCCATCCGGCAGCGCGTGTTCGTGCTGCTGGCCTCGCTCGCGTTGTTCGCATTCGGCATCCGCGCCGCCCTCAACCTGCCCATCGAGGCCTTTCCCGACGTGCAGGACGTGCAGGTGCAGATCGTCACCCAGTACCGCGGCCAGGCGCCGGAGGAGGTCGAGCGCGCGATTTCCCTGCCCATCGAGATCGGCATGGCCGGCACGCCGCGCATGACGCAGGTGCGCTCGGTGTCCATCACCGGCCTGTCGGTGGTGACCCTCACCTTCGCCGACGATACCAACGACTACTTCGCGCGCCAGCAGGTGATGGAGCGCCTGGCCAACGTCAACCTGCCGCCCGGCGTCTCGCCGACCCTCGGCCCGCTCGCCACCGCCGTCGGGGAGATCTACCGCTACGTGCTCGAGGTGCCCAAGGAGATGCCCGAGTACGAGGCGCGCGCCATCCAGGACTGGGTGATACAGCCGCGCCTGCGCATGGTGCCGGGCGTGGCCGATGTGGTCAGCTTCGGTGGCGCGGTCAAGGAATACCAGGTGCGCATCGACCCGTATGCCCTCAAGCGCTATTCGGTCACCCTCGACCAGGTGAGCACGGCGCTGGCCAACAACAGCGCCAACTTCGGCGGCGGTCTGCTGCGGCGCGGCGCGGAGTCGCTGGTGATCCGCGGCATCGGCCTGGCCACAAGCCTGGACGACATCGGCCGCACCGTGGTGGCCGCGCGCGGCGGCAAGACGGTGCTGGTGTCCGACCTGGGCGAGGTGCGCATCGGCGGCCGGGTGCGCTCCGGCATCGTCGCCTACGCCGGCCGCGGGCTCGAGAACGCGCCCGACTACGAGCGCGACTCGGTGGTGCAGGGCATCGTCATCATGACCAAGGGCCAGAACCCGGCCAAGATCATCGAGGCCCTCAAGGAACGCGTCGAGGAGGTGCAGAAGCACCTGCCGGCGGGCGTGAAGATCCGCCCGGTGTACGACCGCACCAGGCTGATCAACCACACCGTGGCCACGGTGGGCGAGAACCTCGCCGTCGGCGCGGCCCTGGTGATCGCCATCCTGATGGTGTTTTTGCGCAACTGGCGCGCCGCGCTGATCGTCGCCAGCGTGATCCCGCTGTCCCTCCTGTTCGCTTTCATCATGATCGACGCGCGTGGCGTCTCGGCGAACCTGATCTCGCTGGGTGCGGTCGACTTCGGCATCATCATCGACAGCGCGGTGGTGCTGGTGGAGGCGCTGATGGTCAAGCTCGCCATGGCGCGCGACGACGCCAACCCGCACAACGACAGCGTTTCCTGGCGCATGACCGCGCTGCGCAACACGGCGGTGGAGCTGGGGCGCCCCATCCTTTTTTCCAAGGCCATCCTGATCATCGCCTTCCTGCCGATCTTCACCTTCCAGCGGGTCGAGGGCAAGATCTTCTCGCCGGTGGCGTTGACGCTCTCGTTCGCGCTCCTGGGCGCGATCCTGCTCACCCTCACGCTGGTGCCGACGCTCCTGGCCTACAACATGCGCACCAACAGCATGGCCGAGAAGCACATCGAGTGGATGCACCGCCTGCAGGGGTGGTACCGCGGCACGCTGGTGCGGCTGGCGAAGATGCGCGCCGCGGTCATCGGCGTCTCGCTCGGCCTGCTCGCGCTGACCTTCTCGCTGGTGCCGCTGCTGGGCAGCGAGTTCCTGCCCAAGCTCGACGAGGGCAACATCTGGCTCACCGTGTCGATGCCGCCGCAGACCAGCCTCGCGCAGACCAAGGAGATCGAGCAGAACATCCGCGCCGCGCTCACCAGGTACCCCGAGGTGCGGCAGTTGGTCACCCAGGTCGGACGCCCGGACGACGGCACCGACCCCAAGGGCCCCAACAACCTGGAGGTGCTGGCCGAGCTGCATCCGCGCGAGAAATGGCGCTTCCGCAACAAGCCGGAACTGGTCGAGGACATGCGCAGGAAGCTGCGCGAACTGCCCGGCATCCCGACCAATTTCTCGCAGGTGATCCAGGACAACGTGGAAGAGGCGCTCTCCGGCGCGCGCGGCGAGATCGTCGTCAAGGTCTACGGGCCGGATTTCGAGATCCTGCAGGAAAAGGCCGACCAGATCGTCTCCATCCTCAATTCCATCCGCGGCGCCACCGACGTGGCGAGCTTCCGCATCAGCGGCCAGACCGAGCTCTACGTGAAGCTCGACCGCGAAAAGATCGCCCGCCTGGGCATCAACATCGCCGATGCGGGCAGCGTGATCCAGACCGCGCTGGCGGGTTCGGCCGTGTCCACCTTCTTCGAGGGCGACCGCCGCTTCGATGTCACCGTCAGGCTCAACCAGGCCTACCGCGACGCCGTCGACGACATCGCCCACCTGCAGGTGCCGCTGCCGCCGGGGGCGGGCGCCGCGCCCGGCACCACGCCCGGCAGCGTGTCGCTGTCGGAGATCGCGACCATCGAGGTCAAGCAGGGCGCCTCGCGCATCGGTCGCGAGAACGGCGGACGGCTGATCCCGGTGAAGGTCAACCTGTTCCAGCGCGACCAGGGCTCCTTCGTCGCCGAGGCGCAGGCGCGCGTGGCCAGGGAGGTGGGCCTGCCGCCGGGCTACTTCATCACCTGGGGCGGGCAGTTCGAGAACCAGCAACGCGCGCTCAAGCGCCTGCAGGTGATCATCCCGGTGAGCCTGTTCTCGATGTTCGCGCTGCTGTTCTGGGCCTTCAGGTCGATGAAGCGCGCGCTGGTGGTGCTGATGATGATCCCGTTCACGGCCATCGGCGGATTCGCCGGCCTGGCGCTGGCCGGTCTGCATGTTTCGGTCTCGGCGGCGGTGGGATTCATCGCCGTGGCCGGCATCTCGGTGCAGAACGGCGTGATCATGGTGGAGCACATCATGGAACTGCACCGCGACCGGCTCGATTTCGACCGCGCCACCATCGAGGGCGCCGTGGCGCGCATGCGCCCCATCCTGATGACGGCCCTGATGGCCGGGCTGGGCCTCTTGCCGGCCGCGATCTCGCAGGGCATCGGCTCGGAGACGCAGCGTCCGTTCGCGGTGGTGATCGTCGGCGGCATCGTCTCGGCCACCGTGTTCACGCTGGCGCTTCTGCCGCTGATCTACTCGATCTTCCTCAAGGAGGATGCCGAGGCGGAGGCCTGATCGCCCGCAGTGCCGCCAGCCCTGGCCAATTCAGTCCCGGGTGGTACGCAGGCGCCGGCGCGACATCCAGCCCGCCAGGCCCAGGCCTGCAAGCATCATGACGAACGGCGCGGGTTCAGGTACAGGCGCCGTAGGGGCCCACGGGGGCGGAGGAAAGAGCGGGGGACCGGATGGCGCCGAGGGGTCGAACGGCGCCGCAAGATTCGTGATCCGCTGGCTGTCTGTGCTCCACGTCGAGCCGGGGCGGTTGGGAAAATCCGCGGAGAAGTCGGTGCCATATTCGATCTGACACGTGCCGGCGCAGCTAAAGAAGTTGAGGCCGGCCACATCCGACGCCGTGACCCCGGCGCCGACCAGGAAGCTGACGCGGCCATTGAGCAGGATGCTGCCGCTGATCACCAGCTGGTCGAATGCGATGCCGCCGGGCGTGGATTCGACTTCCAGTTCGAGCACGCCGCCCGGCAGCAACGAGAAATCTCCATTGATGGTCATCGTGCCGGGACTGCTGCCGGGCCTGAACTTCGCCACGCCCGGCCCGCCGCCGACGAACGTGTCGGAGTTGATGATGCCGTTGCCGCTCAGCACGCCGCCCAGCAGCTCGAGTTTCCCGCCGTAGTTCGAGAGCTGGCCATTGACCACAAGGGTGCCGTCATGGTTTACGAAATTGTTTGCCTCTACTGTCTGGTTGCCAGCGATTTCGAACCGGCCCCTGTTGGAGATCTGCACCGTTTGCAGGAGATCGACGGAATACGTATTCAAATTGACTCCGGCGCGGATATTGCCGCTGAAGGTACCGGTGGTCGTGTTCTCCAAGTTGGCTATCCTGAACCCGGGCCCGGTATACGACCTGCCGGTGATCTTGTCTGCCGCCAGCGTGCCGCTATTGACCAGGCGGGCGCCATCGAGGTCGATGGTTCCCAGGGCCTGGAAGTTTGCTTGCTGACGCCATACGGAGGCCTCGCCGGTGACCCGCAGGACCACGCCGGGTTCGAGCAAGAACCGGCCTGTATCGGTGGTGTTGGTGCCGGTGAAGGCATACATGTTGTCGGCGCCGAAGGGGTTGGTGCCGAAGATGATGCGGCTGTCGGGGTTGATTGAGAGCGGGTCCGCGTAAAAACCGCTGTTGTTGTGATTGCCGCTGTTGGTCAGGGCCAGCGTGCCGTTGAAAACCACGATGTTGCTGGAATTCGACGTCACCGGGACCCTGATCTCGCTGGTTCCCGTTCCGCTTATCTTGCCCAGGCCCCCAGGATTTGCGCTCGTTCCGTCGAGGATCAGGCCGCCACCGAAGGGGTTCTGGAATCCGCCTGCTCGCGGGAGGCCGACAGATGGGGAGAATATTGTGTACGGCGTGCCGGGAATCCCGGTTTTTCCCGGATCGCCCAAGATGGAACTGTCGTTTTCGAGCAAAAGGCGGGCCGGACCACTACTAGGGGAGGCGCTGCGCAGGAAGGTGGAGCCTGACAGGACCAGTAAGCCGCTCTTTAGTTCGAAATCGCCGCGGTTGGTGACCGTCCAGGACGACTCGGTCGGCGCAATGAAATACATGGCGTTGGCCGGGAAGGAACCGGTACTCGTCGGGTTCCCGATCTTTGTCGTGCCAAAGAAATTGATGGTGGCGGGAAATTGATCGTTACCGCTCAAAATGGCGCCGTTGCGCAGGATCGCGTCGGTGGCACCGACCGTCACCGGGGCAAAGGGGTTGCGGATATTGAGGATGCCGCCGTCCAGGATAAGCGGAGAGTTGGATTCGAACCCGGTGTTTTGGGACACCACCAAAGACTGCCCGATGCCGATCGTGGTCTGCGCGGTGGCGACGCCGCAGAGCGCGGCTGTGAGCACCGCGGCCACGAGCCCGCGCAGGCGCGGTTGCGTTGACGCTGGGGAAGTTCGGCGCTTCATGCGATGCCTTTCTTACGCGTTGGGTGAGATGCAACGCCCTCAGGCTACGGGTTTGGCAAGGCATTTACAATCGAAGAGTCGAGTTTTCGTGAGATAAGTCCGCTTTAGGGGATTACGCTCGCCTTTTGCCGCGCGGCGGTGGCTTTACGCACCAGCACGGTTTCGGCATGGCCGGTGCAGTCACCGCTGGCGACCCGTTTGTTCGGCGCCGCCAGTCACTGTGCGCCGGCAGCCGAAACGCGCGTGGTGCGACGTTTCATGCGGGTTCCTTCGGACATGGCCTGGTCGGCTCGCGCTTGCGCGTGCGGGCACAGCATGTATGGCAGGTTTTGTTCCAGACGGGGTGGCCAGCGGGTTCTATACTGCTCCACGACCTTCAACGGAGCATCGCAATGCGCATCACCATGCTGGGTACCGGGGCCGCCTTCGTCGACCCCGACCGCGCCCAGTCGGGCATCCTGGTCACGCTCGACAACGGCCGCAACTACCTGTTCGACTGCGGCGCCGGCATCACGCGCAACATGGTGCGCGCCAACGTCAGCCCGGCGGACGTGAGCGCGGTGTTCCTCACCCACCTGCATCACGACCACATCTGCGACTTTCCACTCTTCGTGATCACCGGCTGGATGTGGGACCGCGAGGACGCGCCGGTGGTGATCGGGCCGAAAGGCACCAACCATTTCGTGAAGAACCTGTTCGAGGGCGGCGCCTTCAAGGCCGACTTCGAGGCGCGCAGCAGCTATCCGCGGCGCCAGAAGAACCTCGCGGCGGTGCGGCCGAAGGTGATCGAGGCATCTCCCGGCGTGGCCTACGAGGATGCGCATGTGCGCATGGTGTGCGACTGGGTCGAGCACATTCCGCGCGAGATCTCCGAGTGCTTCGGCGTGCGCTTCGAGGCCGAGGGCAAGGTGGTGGCCTTCTCCGGCGACACCGCGCCGTGCGCCTCGATGGAGCGCCTGGCCGCCGGCGCCGACCTGCTGATCCACGAATGCACTTTTCCGGAGTCGTTCATCGAGCATCGCCGCAGGACCGGCGTGGGCACCTTCGCCCATACCAGCCCCACCGAACTGGGGCAGCTGGCTTCGCGTGCCGGGGTCAAGCGCCTCTTGCCCACGCACTTCGGCCACTTCGATTCCACCCATGCGCTCATCAAGAAAGTGGCCACGCACCACTTTCCGGTCGAGCAGATGGGCCCGCACCTGATGGACGAGATGGTGCGCGACATCCGCAAGCATTACAGCGGCCCGCTGCAGCTGGCGGCCGACCTGCTGCGCGTCGATGTTTGAACCGGGAACCCACATGCACATCCAGACCCTGCAGCAACTCGCCCGCACCGGCCTCCTGGCCGCCGGCGTCGCCGCCACCGCCGCCTTCGCGCAA
>CANGUJ010000170.1 GCA_947456845.1 Burkholderiales bacterium
ATGGATGAAGGTCGCAACTTTGACTTTCCTCGCGTGTCTGTTCTATCACGCATGGGTCGGCATCCGGGACATCTGGATGGATTATGTCAAGCCGACGGGCGTGCGTCTGGTGCTGCAGGTCGGCACGATAGTCTGGCTGGTGGCCTGCGGTATGTGGGCATTGAAAATATTCCTTCAGTGAAGGGCGGGAAATAATGGCATTGTCCGTAAGAAAATTCGACGCCGTGATCGTGGGAGCCGGTGGGGCCGGCCTGCGCGGCGCCCTGCAGCTCTCCGAGGCGGGACTCAAGGTGGCCGTCATGACCAAGGTGTTCCCGACCCGGTCGCACACCGTGGCGGCGCAGGGCGGCGTGGGCGCCTCGCTCGGCAACATGGGACCGGATTCGTGGCAGTGGCACATGTACGACACCGTCAAGGGCGGCGACTGGCTGGCCGACCAAGACGCCGCCGAGTTCCTGGCGCGCGAGGCGTCCAAGTGCGTCATCGAACTCGAGCACTTCGGCATGCCCTTCGACCGCAACGAGGACGGCACCATCTACCAGCGGCCCTTCGGCGGGCACATGCAGAACATGGGCGCCGGCCCCGCAGTGCAGCGCTCATGCTGCGCCGCCGACCGCACCGGCCACGCCATGCTGCACACGCTTTACCAGCGCAACGTGCGCGCGAACACGCAGTTTTTCGTCGAGTGGATGGCGCTTGACCTGATCCGCGACCCGGTCGACGGCGCCGTGCTGGGCGTGACGGCTCTCGAGATGGAAACCGGCGAAGTGATGATCCTGCAGGCGCGCGCGACCCTGTTCGCCACCGGCGGCGCCGGACGCATCTACGCATCCTCGACCAATGCCTTCATCAACACCGGCGATGGCCTTGGCATGGCGGCGCGTGCCGGCGTCCCGCTCGAGGACATGGAGTTCTGGCAATTCCATCCCACTGGCGTCGCGGGTGCCGGCGTACTCATCACCGAAGGCGTGCGCGGCGAAGGGGGGTATCTGCTCAACAAGGACGGCGAGCGTTTCATGGAGCGTTACGCCCCTACCGCCAAGGACCTCGCCTCGCGCGACGTGGTTGCGCGCGCCATGGCCACGGAGATCAACGAGGGACGCGGCGCCGGCAAAGAGGGCGATTATGTGCTTCTCAAGCTCGACCACCTCGGCCCAGACACCATCGACAAGCGCCTGCCCGGCATCCGCGAAATCGCCAAGAAATTCGCCAATGTCGACCCGGCCAAGGATCCGATTCCAGTGGTCCCGACCTGCCATTACCAGATGGGTGGGATCCCCACCAACTACCGCGGTGAAGTGGTGGCGCCCAGCAACGGCAATCCCAACGCGGTGGTCGAGGGTTTCTACGCCGCCGGTGAGTGTGCCTGCGCCTCGGTGCATGGCGCCAACCGCCTGGGCACGAACTCGCTGACCGACCTTCTGGTGTTCGGCAAGGCGTCCGGCGACAGCATGATCAAGTACCTGGCCACCGGCAAGGCGCATCGCGACTTGCCGAAGGACGCGGCCGAGCGCACCATGACCCGCCTGGACCGGCTGAACAACCAGAAGGACGGCGCCAACGTCCACGAGACGCGCGCAGAGATGCAGCGCGTCATGCAGCGCCATTGCGGGGTGTTCCGGTTCCCCGACATGCTGGTCGAAGGCGTGGCGAAGATCAAGGACGTCGCCGCCCGCGTGGCAGCGACCGAGATTTCCGACAAATCCAGCGTCTTCAACACGGCACGCCTCGAAGCGCTGGAACTCGACAACCTCATCGAGGTGGCGCGCGCGACCATGGTATCGGCGGAGGCGCGCAAGGAAAGCCGCGGCGCGCATGATCGTGCCGACTGCCACGACACGCCTGAGCATCCGAACGGGCGCGACGACGAGAACTGGCTCAAGCACACACTGTGGTTCAAGGAAGGCGACAGGCTCGATTACAAGCCCGTGATCCTTCAGCCCCTCTCGACCGAATCCATCCCGGCCAAGGTACGCTCTTACTGAAATCGATCGTCAACCAAGACCAGGCACGACTCAGATGAAAATCTCGATTTACCGCTACGACCCGGACCGCGACGCCAGCCCCTACATGAAGGACTACGATGTCCAACTCGAGGCGTCCGACCGGATGCTGCTCGACGCGCTGGTTCGCGTGAAGGCCATGGACGATTCGTTCGCTTTCCGGCGCTCGTGCCGCGAAGGCGTGTGCGGTTCGGACGCCATGAACATCAACGGCAAGAATGGCCTCGCCTGCCTGACCAATGTCGCCGAGCTTGGCGACCATGTGGTGTTGCGCCCGCTGCCCGGGCTGCCCGTCATCCGCGACCTGATCGTCGACATGACGCAGTTCTTCAAGCAATACCATTCGATTCGCCCGTATGTCGTGAACAACGACCCCCCGCCCGAGAAGGAGCGCCTGCAATCGCCCGACGACCGCGAGGAACTCAACGGCCTCTACGAATGCATCCTGTGCGCCTCCTGCTCGACATCCTGTCCGTCCTTCTGGTGGAACCCGGACAAGTTCGTCGGTCCCGCCGGCCTGCTGCAGGCCTATCGCTTCATCGCCGACACGCGTGACCAGGTGACCAGCGAGCGGCTCGACAACCTCGAGGATCCCTATCGCCTGTTCCGGTGCCACACCATCATGAACTGCGTCGATGTCTGTCCCAAGGGACTCAATCCCACCAAGGCCATCGGCAAGATCAAGGAACTCATGGTGCGGCGCGCCGTCTAGGTGCCCCGCATTCCACGGCATTGCGATGATTGATCCGATTGCGCTTTCCCGCCTGAAATGGCACAGCCGGCGTGGCATGCTGGAAAACGACCTCGTGCTCACGGCTTTTTTCCGGCGTCACGAGGCCGCTCTGGATGCTTCAGCGGCGCAAGGGCTGGCTGCGCTGCTCGCTCTTGAGGATGGCGACCTCTGGGACCTGATCGCCGCGCGCAGCGAGCTCGCCCCCGACGCAGACAGGGCGGTCCATTCCGTGCTGGAGAAACTGCGTGAATGCACCACGCGACCGGCGATTTCCATATAGTTGCACCCTCTAGAAAAGCAGACCATCCGGGAGCCCCCATGAGCATGAAGCCCAGTGAATCCAAAGCAACGCTGACCTTTTCCGACGGCTCCCCGGCCGTCGACTTCCCGATCTACAAGGGCAGCATCGGGCCCGACGTGGTCGATATCCGCGCGCTGTACGGAAAGACCGGCAAGTTCACGTACGACCCCGGGTTCATGTCGACGGCGGCGTGCAATTCCTCGATCACGTATATCGACGGCGACAAGGGCGAACTCCTGTATCGCGGCTATCCGATCGAGCAACTGGCGGTCAATTGCGACTTCCTCGAGACCTGCTACCTTCTGCTCAACGGCGAGTTGCCGAACGCCGTCCAGCGCGACGAGTTCGTCAATCTTGTCACGCGCCACACGATGGTGCACGAGCAGATGCAGAACTTCTTCCGCGGCTTCCGGCGCGACGCCCATCCGATGGCCGTGCTGGTGGGCTCGGTTGGAGCGCTGTCTGCCTTCTACCACGACTCGCTCGACATCAACGACGCGCATCACCGCGAAGTCTCGGCGATCCGCCTGATCGCCAAGCTGCCGACCCTGGTGGCGATGGCCTACAAGTACTCTATCGGACAGCCGTTCATCTATCCGCGCAACGATCTTTCCTACACCGCCAACTTCATGCGCATGATGTTCGCCGTCCCGGCGGAGGACTACAAGGTCAACGACGTCATGACACGCGCTCTCGACCGCATATTCATTCTTCACGCGGATCACGAACAGAACGCCTCGACCTCCACCGTACGGCTGTCCGGCTCGTCCGGCGCCAACCCGTTCGCGTGCATCGCGGCGGGCATTGCCTGTCTGTGGGGCCCGGCGCACGGCGGTGCGAACGAAGCAGCGCTAAACATGCTCTACGACATCCAGAAGCAGGGCGGCCTTCCCAAGATCGGCGAATTCATCGCGAAGGTCAAGGACAAGAGCTCCGATGTCAAGCTGATGGGTTTCGGCCATCGGGTCTACAAGAACTACGACCCGCGCGCCAAGCTCATGCGCGAGACCTGCCATGAAGTGCTCAACGAACTCGGCCTGCACGACGATCCCCTGTTCAAGCTGGCCATGGCTTTGGAAAAGGTGGCCCTCGAGGACGACTATTTCGTCCAGCGCAAGCTCTACCCGAACGTCGACTTCTACTCGGGCATCGTGCAAAAGGCGCTCGGCATCCCGGTGTCGTTGTTCACCGGCATTTTCGCGCTGGCGCGCACCGTCGGCTGGATTGCGCAGTGGAACGAGATGATTTCCGACCCCGAGCAGAAGATTGGCCGGCCGCGTCAGCTGTTCATCGGCAGTCCGCGGCGCGATGTCATCGCCATCGGAAAGCGCTAGGCGCGGCGGTGGCAAGGCATCGATAAGGCACACAACTGCGCGTGTTTCCCCGTAATCGGCCGGCAAGCTTCAGGTGCTATGCTTGGTTATCCCCTCTCTCCGGACCCTGCTGATTGACATAGATTGATTCGCACAATTGGTTGCGTGCGCCCGGCTTGCCAGGGCGCGCGGCTCCTCGCCATCCGGTCAGGCCGTGTCGCGAGGGGGTCAATGCGGGGGCTTGCGAGATAGCCCGGTCCGGATTGCCCGCACTGCATCGAGATACTCGAGAAAGGTGAACGCCATGATGAAGCAGTTCCAGTCAAACTCGTACCTGTTCGGGGGCAACGCCCCCTACGTCGAGGAGCTGTATGAGAGCTACCTCGACAACCCGGGCTCGGTGCCCGAAAAATGGCGCGCCTACTTCGATGCCCTGCAGGTCATGCCCACGGCTGACGGTGCGGCTTCCGGGCGTGACGTGCCCCATGCGCCGGTCGTCGAGTCCTTCGCCCTGCGCGCCAAGGATGGCACTCTCAGACCGCAAGGCGGCTCAACGGTCGATCTGTCGATCGCGCGCAAGCAGGTTTTCGTCCAGCAGTTGATCGGCGCCTACCGCTTTCTCGGCACCCGCTGGGCAGACCTCGATCCGCTCAAGCGCGCCGAGCGCGCGCCGATCCCCGAACTCGAGCCGGCGTTCTACGACCTCACCGAGGCCGACATGGACACCACCTTCAACGCCCAGTCGCTGTATTTCGGGCGCGAGTCCATGACGCTGCGAGACATCATCCAGGGGTTGCGCGAAACCTACTGCGGCACCATCGGCGCCGAGTTCATGTACATCAGCGACCCGGCCCAAAAGCGGTGGCTGCAGCAAAGGCTCGAGACGACGCGTTCGCGTCCGAATTTCGATGCCGACAAGAAGCGCCCCATCCTCGAGCGCATTACCGCGGCGGAAGGCCTGGAGCGCTACCTGCACACCAAGTATGTCGGCCAGAAACGCTTCTCGCTTGAAGGCGGGGAGAGCTTCATCGCCTCGATGGATGAACTCATCCAGCGTGCCGGCGAAAAGGGCGTGCAGGAGATCGTCATCGGCATGGCGCATCGCGGCCGCCTGAACGTGCTGGTCAACACACTGGGCAAGATGCCCAAGGACCTGTTCGAGGAGTTCGAGGGCAAGCATGTGGACGACCTGCCCGCCGGGGACGTGAAGTACCACAAGGGCTTTTCCTCCGACATCTCCACGCCGGGCGGCCCGGTGCACCTGAGCCTAGCGTTCAACCCCTCGCACCTCGAGATCGTCAACCCGGTCGTCGAAGGCTCCTGCCGGGCCCGCATGGACAGGCGCGGCGACGCCGACGGGTCCCAGGTGCTGCCCATCCTGGTCCACGGGGATGCGGCCTTCGCCGGGCAGGGCGTGGTCATGGAAACCCTCAACCTGGCGCAGACGCGCGGCTACGGCACTCACGGCACCGTGCATCTGGTGATCAACAACCAGATCGGCTTCACCACATCGGACCCGCGCGATTCGCGTTCCACGCTGTACTGCTCGGACGTGGTCAAGATGATCGAAGCCCCCGTGCTCCACGTCAATGGGGACGATCCGGAGGCCGTGGTGCTCGCCACCCAGATCGCGATCGATTTCCGCGCCGAGTTCCGTAAGGACATCGTCGTCGACATCATCTGCTTCCGCAAGCTGGGTCACAACGAGCAGGATACCCCCGCCCTCACGCAGCCGCTGATGTACAAGCGCATCGGCCAGCATCCGGGCACGCGCAAGCTGTACGGCGACAAGCTGGTCGCCCAGGGCGTCGTGCCCGAGGGCGAGCCCGACCGCATGGTCAAGTCCTTCCGCGACCTCATGGACGAGGGCAAGTCGACCGTCGAGTATGTGCTGTCGGACTTCAAGAGCAAGTATGCTGTCGACTGGGTGCCTTTCCTCAACAAGAAGTGGACCGACGCGGCCGATACCGCGCTGCCGCTCGCGGAACTCAAGCGCCTTGGCGAGCGTATCACCACCATTCCCGACAGCTTCAAGCTTCATCCGCTGGTCGAGACGCTCATCGGCAACCGCCGCAAGATGGCGCGCGGCGAATTGCCGCTCGACTGGGGCATGGGCGAACATCTGGGTTTCGCCTCGCTGGTGGCATCCGGCTATGCGGTGCGCATCACCGGCCAGGATTGCGGTCGCGGCACGTTCACGCACCGTCACGCGGTGCTGCACGACCAGAACCGCGAGAAATGGGACTCCGGCACCTACATCCCGCTGGCCAACATTTCGGACAAGCAGGCGCCGTTCACCGTGATCGATTCGGTCCTCTCCGAGGAAGCGGTGATGGGCTTCGAGTATGGCTATGCCGCCTCCGAGCCGAACACCCTGGTGATCTGGGAAGGCCAGTTCGGCGACTTCGCCAACGGCGCCCAGGTGGTGATCGACCAATTCATCACCTCGGGCGAGGTGAAGTGGGGGCGCGCCTGCGGCCTGACCCTGATGTTGCCGCATGGCTACGAAGGCCAGGGCCCGGAGCATTCGTCGGCGCGCATCGAGCGCTTCCTCCAGCTGTGCGCGGACCACAACATCCAGGTGGTGCAGCCGACCACGCCCGCGCAAATCTTCCACCTGCTGCGCCGCCAGATGGTGCGCTTGTTCCGCAAGCCGCTGGTGATCTTCACTCCGAAGTCGCTGCTGCGGCACAAGGAGGCGATTTCCGATCTGTCCGAGCTCGCGCGCGGCCAGTTCGACACGGTCATCGGCGAGGTCGACAAGACGATCAAGCCCAAGGACGTCAAGCGCGTGATCGCCTGTTCGGGCCGCGTCTACTACGACCTGGTGGCGACACGGCGCGAGAAGAAGCAAGACGACACTGCCATCATCCGGCTCGAGCAGCTCTATCCGTTCCCGCACAAGGCGCTCGCCGCCGAGCTGCGCAAGTACGAAAACGCGACCGAGCTCCTGTGGTGTCAGGACGAGCCGCAAAACCAGGGCGCGTGGTTCCAGATCCAGCACAACCTGCTCGAGAACATGTCGGAAGGCCAGAAGCTCGCCTATGCGGGGCGCGCGGCATCGGCGTCCCCCGCGGCCGGTTACATGGCCAAGCATGTCGAGCAGCAGAAGGCGTTGCTGGCCGCGGCGTTCGGCAAGACGCGCGGTTTCGTGCTCACCAAGTAACCCTTGTCCAATCGCACCGGCGGCCTGCGCCGGCTGCAACCTGCTCAAAAAGAAGGCGAAGGTCTAGTTCAATGGCAATCATCGAAGTCAAAGTGCCGCAGTTGTCCGAATCCGTCGCGGAGGCAACCCTCCTGACATGGCACAAGAAGCCGGGAGACCGCGTCTCCCGGGATGAAAATCTGATCGATATCGAAACCGACAAGGTGGTCCTGGAGTTGCCGGCGCCGGACGGCGGGGTCCTGCTCGAGGTGGTCAAGGGAGACGGCGCCACCGTGGTGTCCGGCGAAGTCATCGC
>CANGUJ010000171.1 GCA_947456845.1 Burkholderiales bacterium
CGCACTTCGAACCAGCGATGCGCGCCCGACTTGGTGATGAAACAGGCCAGTTCGTTGAGTTCCTCGACGCTGCCGCTGTTGATCGATTCGAGCGCCCGCCGGCCCGGCTCGCGGTGTTCTTCCGCCAGGAAGTCGATCAGCCTGCCGCCGAGCGATTCTGCCGTCGTGTAACCGGTCAGGCGCTCCCAGGCCGGGTTGAGCAGGGTGATTTCGCCCTTGCAGTCGAACTCCCAGATCACTTCGCGCGCCGCCTCGAAAATGCGGCGATGCTTTTCCTCGCTCGTTTTCAGGGCAGCGTGCAATTCCCGCGTCGCGGTGACGTCGCGCGCGACCGAGACGAAGCGTTCCAGCTGCCCGAGGTGATCGAACACCGGCGTGCAGTCTATGGTCACCCAGTAGGCGCGTCCGTCACGGGCATAGTTGACGACCTCGATCGAGAAAGGCTGCCGCGCCACGATGGCGGCGTGCATCGCGGCCACGGACTTCGGGTCGGTCCCGGGACCTTGCAGGAAGCTGCCGGGCGTGCGCCCCTTGACCAACGCCAGGGAATAGCCCGTGGCCCGCTCGAACGCCTCGTTGACCCACTCGATCCGCCCGTCTGCATTGGCGATCACCACCATGTTGCTGGTGTGGCTGGCGGCCGCGGACAGCATGCGCGCCTCGGTCTCGCTGGTCCGCAAGGCGTCGAGCATCTGGCGGCGCACGGTGATGTCCTCGACCAGCCACCAGACGCTCTTGCTGGTCGCGGCATCCCCAACGACGACCGCACTCACCCGAACCGGCACCTCCACACCGCCGCGGGCGATGTAGGTCTTTTCGTAGGGCGTGACCGTGCCGTTCGCGTCGAGGGTGAGGCGTGCCTCGTGGTCCAGCGCGGCGAAGCCCGGCGCCGTGAGGTCCGGCTCGCGCATGGTCGCCAGCTCCGCTTCGGTGTAGCCGGTGATCTTCTGGAACGCCGGATTGGTACGCATGAATGTCCCGTCCGCACGCAGCAGGGCCATGCCGATCGGGGCGCGCCGGTGCAGGGCCTCGAACATCTCTCCGGTGCGGCGGATCTGCTCGAACGCGCCTCGCCGCTCCGCCTCGGCCCGCATCTGTGACGCAAGCAGGTGGTTGAAACTGCGCGTGAGCTCGCCGATCTCGTCGTCAAGCGCCGCCGCGGGCTCGATCAGGCGCGCCGTTTCAGGCTGGTCGGCGATGCGTCGCACCTCGCGCTCGAGGGACGCCAGCGGCGCCAGGATTCTGGACATCATCAGCCAGGCCGCCATCCCGCCGGCCAGTGACAACAGCGCGGTAAGGATGGCCAGGCGCAACTGGTCGCGATGCATGCTGCCATAGGCCTCGGCCACCGGGTAGGCGGTGTAGGTGAACCAGTCGGTACCGCCGATCCGGCGCGTGGTGTAGACGGTGGCGACGCCGTCATGATTGGGCGCCTCGAATGTGCCCTCGAAGCCCGCGCGGATGCGGTCAACGGCCTGGACGTGCCCGGCGGCGATGGTTTGCATCACCCGGTCGGTGCGCGGGTGCGCGAGAACCACGCCCTTGGCCGTCGTCACGCCCACATAGCCGGTTTCGCCGACCTTCTGGCGCGTCAATTCGCCCAGGAAGCGCGGCGATTGGAGCCTGATCACGCCGCCGACCGCCCCCGCGAACTCGCCGCCGGGACCGAGGATCGGTGCAAACAGGATGACCCGGCCCTGCCCGCTGAAGCGCCCCACCGTCGGCTCGGACAGGACCGTCCGGCCGGACTCGCGGGCGCGGCGAAAGTACTCGCGCTCGGCGACGCTGCTGCCGCGCCGCCCCTCCAGCGCCGGAAAATCAGCGATCACCCGGCCGCCCGCGTCGGCCACCCAAAAATCGTCCAGATAAGGATGGTACTGGCCCAGCGCCCTGAGCCTGGCCGCCGTGCCTTGGGCATCGGTCAAGGCAGCCGGCCCGGTGTCGCGGGCGAAGCGTTCCAGCTGGTTGCGCTGCGCTTCGATCTTGCCCGCCACCTCTGCCGAAAGACGTTCGGCGATGACGGCCTGCTGGGCGGCGACGCTGGCGGTGAACACGGCTTCCATATGCCGCGCATACATCCAGCCCAGACACGCCAGCGCCCCGGTGATCAACAGCGCGACGGAGCATGCCATACGCGTCTTGAGGGTCGGCGACCAGCCCCACCGGCCATGCCCGGCGACCGGACGCCGTGGTCGATGGATCATCCGTCGGACCTCGCCGGATTCATGCGGTCACGGCCGGTTCGGCCACGCAAACCTGGTTCTTGCCGCTCTGCTTGGCGCGGTACATGGCGCTGTCGGCGCGCGCGATCGCGGCGTCCCGTGCCTCGCCCGGCCCCAACAACGCCACGCCGGCGCTGAAGGTAATGAGCACCTTCTCGTTCTGGTGCAGGAAGAAGCGGCGCGTCAGGGTGCGCTGCACGCGCGTCATCACCGCGACCGCCTCCTCGATGGCCGTGTCCGGGAGCAGCAGCACGAATTCCTCGCCGCCCAGGCGCGCCACCACATCCGAAGGCCGGATCGCGTCGCGCAGGATACTGGCCAGATGCTTGAGTGCATTGTCGCCGGCCAGGTGACCCAGCTGATCATTGAGCGCCTTGAAATTGTCGATATCCAGTAGAGCCACCGACAGGGGCGCGCCCGCACGCCGGCTGCGCGCTTCCTCCACGGCGAACGCCTCTTCCAGGCCGCGCCGGTTGAGCACCGTGGTCAGTTGGTCCTCCTTGATCAGTTGTCCGACCTCCGCCAACTCGCTCTCCAGCTGGCGCACCCGAGTTTCATGCGCGCGGGCCGTGTCGCGCGCCTCGCGCAGCTGGTCGCGCGACCGCTTCATGGTAGCCTGGGCGCCGCGCGTATCGGCCAGCAGGTTTCCCAGTACCGCGGACAGGGCGTTGATGTTTTCGGCGGCCTCGATCTGGCCCGCATAGGCTGCAAACCTGTCCTGGTACCCGCCGGCGGATTCGGTCAGATCGTCGAGCCGCTCGATCAGCAGGCCGACCATCGATTTCAGGGCATCCTTGGCCTCGTCCAGGCCGCCCTTGATGGCGGCCTGGCGGTAGGCGACCTGGCGAAAACCCTTTTCGGCCTCGCGCAGCGCCCGCACATCGAGCGGCTCGCGCAGCAACTCCTCGGCCCGCGCCATCTGACCCTTGAGCCATTCGTCGCTGGTGAGGGTTCCGATGTTCTGCGTCAGCAGTTTGACCAGGGTGACCAGCCCGCGCATGAGACCGTCCACGTTTTCGCCGCGCAATTCAAGCTTCAGCCAGAACGACTTCAGCGCCGCGCCCAGCCTGTTGATGTCGCGCGGCCCGCCCGACTCGCGCGCGAGCAGGGCCAGTCTGGCGGCGTCGCCGGCGAGCTCCGGCGTGTATCCGAGGCGGTCGGTGACGGCGAATTCGATGGTCTGGGCAAGCATTTCGCGCAACAGTCCCGCGGTCTCGGGATCCGCGGCATCGCGCTCGAGCACCGGCAGCGTGCCGTGCTGGGTGCGCGCCAGCGGGATTTCGCCCCAGCCCTTCACCAGCGCCGTCAGGCGCTGGTACAACTTGGCCGGATCGGTGCGGGAATTGTCCAGCACATGTTCGAGGGCCTCGCGCTTGCGACCCTGGGACAACCCGTCCTGACGCAGTTCCCATTGCTTGAGCAGGTCGCGGACCAAGCCGTGCCATGCCAGGCTTTCCGCGCTGGCCGCCATCGTCAAGGTGCGCCTGCACCAGGCTTCGATCTCCTCCCATTTTTGCCGCTTGAGCGCCTGCGCCAGTGCGTGTGCCCCGGACGGCACGGGCCCGCCAGCACGCACCACGTCGCCGAGCGCCCGTTCTAGCGCGCTCACCACCGGATGCGCGACCGCCTCGCCCGCCACCTCACCGTAGATGCGCGAATAGTTTTCCGGCGTGGGAGCGATGCGCCGCAATGCGAGCTGGCGAATGGTTTCGCGCGCCACCTCGGTCGGGTTGATGCTGTTCGATGCTGTGGTGGTCATTACCCCTGCACTCCCGGATGGACCCGGAACGACACCGGATCAACCGGCACAAAGCGCCCCCGGATACTCCCTAGACCTTGCAAGCTTAGCGAGGCCCGCCGGCTCCCGAGCAGCCGAACACGCGCGCTTTCCGGCGCCATTTCCGTACAAGAACACCTCAAGTTCGCAGGGAAAATCCCGTTACCCCACGAAACACCAGGTGCTATTGCCGCCTTGAGACAGCCCATGACCACCATCATCATCTGTGATAGCGCCGCCGAGTTGGCCACCTATACGCACCTCGCCTGCGACGCCGGATTGGACGATGTCATCGGGTTTGACCACCCCGCCTCCGCACTGGATTGGTGCGCAGACAATATCCCGGATCTGGTGTTCGTCGATTACCTGATGCGGGCTACCGACGGCCTGGAGGTGATCCATCGCCTGCGCGCCATGAACGCCATGCGCGAGATACCCATCGTCCTGATGCTGCCGCATGGATTCGAGTCGGTCACCGCGAGGGGCTGGCGCTACGGGGCCACCGATTTTCTTTCCAAACCGGCCGACCCCATCGAGTTCCTGGCCCGCAGCCGCAACCTGCTCGCCCTGCGCGCGGCCCGCAAGGCTTTGCAGCAGGTGCGCGGCGCGCCGCCGGCGCGCGGCGCCGACGCGGAATTCGCCACTGGCCTGCACGTCCACTGAGGCCCGCGCTTTCCGCACGGCGACCGGACCAGGTTGCCTGCCGCGCCAAACCAACCGCCGCCCGGGCACCACGCGCCGGCGGACCATCCTCAAGTTTCAGCCCTGCGTGCCGTGAATCCGAATAGCGGGCGCCTCTTGCGTGCCGCCTACGGATCATTGAGGCCATGGAGACATCAGGGCTTGGAGAAAAGGTTTGCGTGTCAGGCGCCATCATGCCGGGCGCGCCGCAGGACGGGTATCCATGAGGGGCTTACTCGCGCGCCTGCCGGCCATGCTGCCGCGTGTCGCGGCACTCGCGCACACCGCCACGCCGGGCCTGCTCGCGGTGCGCCCCTTCACCAGTTCGCTGGCGCGGCTGCGCCGGCGCGCCGTATCGATCGCACGCCGTCGCAATGCGGCTGCGCTCGCCGGCGCCCCCGCAGGCGCGGCTCGCGAAGTCCGAACCCTGGCCGGCCGGGAGCCTGAGTCCCGCGTACTCGCGATGCTGGCCAGCCGTACCCGGGATGGCGTGGTGATCACCGACGCGCATGGCATCATCGAATGGGTCAACGTCGGGTTCTCACGCATTTCAGGCTATTCGGCGAGCCAAGTCCTCGGCCGCAAGCCCGCGCAATTCCTGCAAGGGCCCGGCACCGATCCGGATACCTGTCGCCTGATGGGCGAAGCGATCCGCGCCGGCCGCGGGTTCAATGTCGAGGTGCTGAACTACGCCAGGGACGGCCGGGAATACTGGGTCGAGATCGATGCGCAGCCGATTTGCGGGCCCACTGGCCGCACGGACGGCTTCATGGCCATCGAACGCGACATCACCGCCCGCAAGCACCGGGAACAGGCCGCGAAAAGCGCGCAGGCATTTCTCGGTTGCCTGGTGGAAAACCTGCCGTCGATGATTCTGGTCAAGGACGGCCGCGACCTCACCTACCGCCATGTGAACCGCGCGGCGGAAAAATTCTTCGGCATCAAGCGCGCGGAATTCGTCGGCCGCTCCGACGCGCAGATCTTCCCGCAAGACCAGGCCGAGGACGCCGGCCTCAGCGACCGCCAGGTGATCGACTCGGGCCAACCGGTCAACCTGCCCGCGGTGGTGCGGCGCACCGGCTATGGCGACTACCGGATCATTGCTGTCCGCAAGATCCCGGTCCCGGCCGCCGGCGGCAGCGGCACCGATATCCTCTGCATCGCGGAGGACGCGACCGAACGGGTCCGTTCCCAGAAGGCGCTCGAGGACTCGGAACAGCGCTTCCGGCTCTTCGCCGACAACATGTCGGACCAGGTCTTCATCACGGATCCGGAAAACTCCTGCGTCTACTACGTCAACCCGGCGACCGAGCACATCTGGGGCCTCACGCCGGATCAGCTCTACGATGATCCCGCGTGCTTCATGGCGTTGATCCATCCCGAGGACATGGAGCTCTTCGAGGTGCGCCAGCGCATGGAGCGCGAGCTCGAGCCGGTCTACATCGAGTTCCGCATCCATCATGCGGTCAGCGGCGAGGAGCGCTGGCTGTCGCTGCAGACCCAGGCGATCCGGATCGAGGACGGCGGCATCCGGGTACACGGCGTTTGCAAGGACATCCACCAGCATCGCATCCAGCAGGAAGCCCTGCACCTCGCCAAGGACCAGGCCGAGGCGGCGAACCGTGCCAAGTCGCAATTCCTGGCCAACATGAGCCACGAGATCCGCACGCCCATGAACGGCGTGATGGGCATGACCGAACTGCTGCTCGGCACCAAGCTCGACAACCGCCAGCGCCGTTTCGCCGAGTCGGTCTTCCGCTCGGGCGAGGCGCTGCTGTCGATCATCAACGACATCCTCGACTTCTCGAAGATCGAAGCCGGCAAGCTCGAGCTCCAGTGCGAGGAGTTCACCGTCGCCACGCTCGTCGAGGAAGTGGCCGACCTGATCGCCCCGCGCGCCTTCCAGAAGCGCATCGAACTGCTCACCGACGTCGCCCCCGAGATCCCGGCGTGCGTCGTGGGCGACGCCGGCCGCCTGCGCCAGATCATCATCAACCTGGCAGGCAACGCAATCAAGTTCACCGAGGAAGGCGAGGTGATCATCGGCGTGCACCTGGCAGGCGGCGGCGCCGCGAGCGACTTCGTCAGGCTCGAGTTCATGGTGCGCGACAGCGGCATCGGCATGTCCGAGGCAGTGCAGCAGCGCCTGTTCCGCGTGTTCGAGCAAGGCTCGTCGGCGACCAACAAGCGCTACGGCGGCACGGGGCTCGGCCTGGCGATCAGCCAGCAACTGGTGCAGATGATGGGCGGCACCATCGCAGTCGAAAGCGCGCCGGGACGCGGTTCGGTGTTCCGGTTCACTATCGATCTCAGGCTGGGGCACGTCTCGCCCGCCCTGCCGCCGGAGACGTCGCTGCCCGGCCAGTTCGTCGGACGCCGCGTCCTGGTGGTCGAGGACAACCCCACCAACCGCGGCATCCTCGAGCAGCAGCTGGCCGCGTGGGGAATCGACTGCGCCAGCGCCGACGGGGGCGCCCAGGCGCTGGAGAAATTCGAGACGGCGGCCAGCGCCGGCCGCCTGTTCGACGCCGCCCTGATCGACATGAGGATGCCCGGCATGAGCGGCATCGAACTGGCCGAACGCATCCGCTGCAACCCGCGCCTGGGCAACCCGCGCATGATCCTGATGGCCGCGATGACGGCCGGCGCCGACGAATCCCTGGCGCGCGAAAGCGGCATCGATTTCTTCATCGAGAAGCCGGTCCGCCAGGGCGATCTGCGCCGCGCCCTTTCGGAAGCGCTGTTGTCGCGCGCTCATCGGCGCCGCGACGCCGACCGCACCAAGCCGCCACTTCTCGCCGGCCGCATCCTGGTGGTCGAGGACAATCCGGTCAACCTTGAAATCGCCACGGCCATGCTCGAGGGCCTGGGCTGTTGCCATGAAGTCGCCGCAAACGGCCGGCTCGCACTGGAACTGCTCGGCAACAATGCGTTCGACCTCGTCCTGCTCGACTGCCAAATGCCGGAAATGGACGGCTTCGAGACCATCCGCCATATCCGCGCCGGCGGCGGTCCCTTCGGCCCGTTGGCGGTGCGGTCCGACCTGCCGGTCATCGCGTTGACCGCGAACGCGCTCGCCGGCGACCGCGAGCGCTGCC
>CANGUJ010000172.1 GCA_947456845.1 Burkholderiales bacterium
CAAGCTCGTCTGGCTGAAGCAAACCGCGCCCGCGACCTTCACTGCGGCGGCGCGTTTCGTCTCGCTCAAGGAGTGGATCTGCCACCGCCTGTTCGGGCGCTGGGTCGTCGACCATGCCATCGCCTCGGCCAGCGGCCTGTATGCGCTGGCTTCGCAGGACTGGGACCCGACCGCGCTCGCCGCGGCCGGCGTGGCGCGCGCCAGGCTTTCAGCGCTCGCGCGCCCGGAGACCCTGCTGGAAGGGATGGATGCCACCCTGGCGGCGCGCGCCGGCATCGATGCCGCCACGCCTTTCGTCCTCGGCGGCTCCGATGGCTGCCTCGCCAACCTCGGCGCGGGACTGCTCGCCGGCGCCGGGCGGCGCCGTGCGGTGCTCACCATCGGCACCAGCGGCGCGCTGCGCATGGCCATCGACCGGCCGTCCACGGACGCGGCAATGCGCACTTTTTGCTACGCGCTGGCGGACCGGCAGTTCGTCATCGGCGGCGCCACCAACGGCGGCGGGCTGCCTCTGCGCTGGCTGCGCGACAACTTCCCGCAACTGCGCCTGGGCATGCCCGCGCATGGTGCCGACCCCTATTCGGTGCTCGCCGATATCGCGCGGGCAGCGCCGCCGGGGGCGGGCGGCCTGCTGTTTCATCCCTATCTGGCCGGCGAGCGCGCACCGCTATGGAACGCCGACGCGCGCGCCTCGTTCATCGGCCTGAACTTCGGGCACGGTCCAGCGCACCTGGTGCGTGCGGTCATGGAGGGCGTGCTGTTCAACCTGGCGATGATTCTCGCCGTGCTCGAAGAACAGGCCGGCGGTCCGGTCGAGGACATCATCGCCGGCGGCGGCTTCGCCCGGTCGGCGTTCTGGTTGCAGATGGCCGCCGACCTGCTCGGCCGGCCGCTTACGATCGCCGAAAACCCCGAAACCACGGCGCAGGGCGCGGCGCTCCTGGCCCTGTTCGCGCTCAAGCGGGTGCCGGACCTGGCGGCGGCTGTCGCCCTGCTGCCCGCGGCGCACCGGCGCTTCATGCCAGACCCGGCGAACCATGCCCGTTACCGCCTGCTGGCGCCGGTGTTCACCGCCCTGCCTGCTACACTCGCGCCCTTTTATTCGCAGCTGTCGGCGTTCCAGCGCGAGCATCATTGACGCGGGCCGACGGGTCAGGAGCCAAAACCATGCGCCCTGCGCAACATCCCCGGCAACATCAGGAGGCACAGCCGTCATGAGCGCGAAGATCCTCGACGGGGCCGCGCTCGCCGCACGACTGCGCGGCCAGTACCGGCTGCGGGCCGAAGCGCTCGCGGCGCGGGGCCGGCGGCCGGGTCTGGCGGTGATCATCGTGGGCGACAACCCGGCCTCGCGCGTGTATGTGCGCAACAAGGTGCGCGCCTGCGAAGAGGCCGGATTCGCATCGCGCCTGATCGAACTGCCGGCCGCGACCACGCAGGCCGACCTGCTGGGCCGACTGGACGAACTCAACGCGGACCCGGCGGTGCACGGCATCCTCACCCAACTGCCCCTGCCCGCGCACATCGACGCGAACCGGGTGATCGAAGCCATCGCCCCCGCCAAGGATGTGGACGGCTTTCATGTGGCCAGCGCCGGCGCGCTGATGACCGGCCTGCCCGGCTTTGCGCCATGCACCCCGGCGGGCGTGATGGAAATCCTCAAGGATGCCGGCATCGACCCCGCGGGCCTGCATGCGGTCGTGATCGGCCGCTCCAACATCGTCGGCAAGCCGATGGCCATGCTGCTCTTGCAGGCCGGGGCCACCGTCACCATCTGTCATTCCAGGACGCCGGACCTGGGTGCCATCACCCGTCAGGCCGACATCCTGGTGGCGGCGGTGGGGCGCGTGAAACTCGTCACCGCAACGATGGTCAAACCGGGCGCCTGCGTCATCGACGTCGGCATGAATCGCGACGCAGCCGGCAAACTGTGCGGCGACGTGGATTTCGCCGCTGTCCGCGAGGTGGCCGGCTCGATCACCCCGGTGCCGGGTGGCGTCGGCCCGATGACCATCGCGATGCTGCTCGCCAATACCCTGAAAGCCGCCGAAACCCCATGACCGCCGCCTCCAATCCCCTGCTGGATTTTTCCGGCCTGCCGCGCTTCGACGCCATCCAGAGCACCCACGTCACGCCGGCCGTCGATGCCCTGCTCGCCGACTGCCGGCAGACCGTTGCGCGCATCACAGCCGACGCGACCGCCATCGGCTGGGATACCTTCGTTGCGCCGCTCGAAGACGCCAACGAACGGCTGATGCGTGCCTGGGGCGTGGTCGGGCATCTGCATGCGGTCAAGGACAGTCCGGACCTGCGCGACGCCTATAACGAAAACCTGCCCAAGGTCACCGAATACTGGACCGAGCTCGGGCAGAATCTCGACCTGTTCAACCGGTACAAGGCTCTGCGCGCCTCGCGGGAGTACGAAGCCCTGCCGCTACCGCGCCGCCGCATCGTCGATAACGAGATCCGCGATTTCCGCCTGGGCGGGGCGGAACTGCCGGCCGCCGAAAAGGCGCGCTACAAGGCCATCGCCGAGGAGCAGGCGGCGCTGGGTTCGAAGTTCTCGGAGAACCTCCTCGACGCGACCAATGCCTTCGCGCTGGTGATCGAGGATGCCGGGCGCCTCTCCGGATTGCCGGGCGATGTGCTGGCCGCCGCGCGCGAAGCCGCGGAAAAGGACGGCAAGCGCGGCTGGAAATTCACCCTGCAGGCGCCTTCATACCTGCCGGTCCTGCAGTACGCCGACGACCGCGCCCTGCGCGAGACGATCTACAAGGCCAACGTCACGCGCGCCTCCGAATTCGGCGCTCCGAAACTCGACAACACGCCCCTGATCGACCGCATCCTGGCGCTGCGCGACGAAGAAGCCAGGCTCCTCGGTTACCCGTCTTTCGCCTGCGTGTCGCTGGTGCCGAAAATGGCCGGCGCGCCGCGCGAGGTGCTCGATTTCCTGGAAGACCTGGCGGCGCGCGCCAGGCCGTTCGCCGAGCGTGACATGCGCGAGCTCGCCGAGTTCGCGCGCAGCGCGCTCGGGCTCGGCAGGATCGAAGCATGGGACGCCCTGTACGCCTCGGAAAAACTGCGCCAGAAGCGGTATGCGTTTTCCGATCAGGAGGTCAAGGAGTACTTCCCCGAGCCGCGCGTGCTGGAAGGCCTTTTCAGGGTGGTGGAGACGGTGTTCGCGGTGCGCATCAAGCCCGACCACGCTCCGGTGTGGGATGCCGACGCCCGCTTCTTCCGCATCGAGTCGGCGGCCGGCGCCCTGGTCGGCCAGTTCTATCTCGATCTCTATGCACGCGATACCAAGCGCGGCGGCGCATGGATGGACGACGCGATCACGCGGCGCCGCAAGGGCCATGCGATCCAGACACCGGTCGCTTACCTGACCTGCAATTTCGCGCGCGGTGTGACCGGCCCGGACGGCGCGAAGCGGCCCGCGCTGTTCACCCATGATGACGTCATCACGCTGTTCCACGAATTCGGCCACGGCCTGCACCACATGCTCACCCAGGTCGAGGACCTCGGCGTGGCCGGCATCAACGGGGTGGAATGGGACGCCGTGGAACTGCCGAGCCAGTTCATGGAAAACTTCTGCTGGGAGTGGGACGTGCTGCGCCACATGACCGGCCACGTCGACACCGGCAGGCCGCTGCCGCGCGAACTGTTCGACAAGATGATCGCGGCCAAGAACTTCCAGGCCGGCATGCAGACGGTGCGCCAGATCGAGTTTTCGCTTTTCGACATGCTGCTGCACCACGACTTCGACCCGCAGGCCCAGACGCCCCTGGCGCTATTGCAGGCCGTGCGCGAGAAGGTGGCGGTGATGCACCCGCCGGAATACAACCGTTTCCCGAATACTTTCTCGCACATCTTCGCCGGCGGCTACGCGGCCGGGTACTACAGCTACAAGTGGGCGGAGGTGCTGTCTGCCGATGCCTACGGCGCTTTCGAGGAGGAGGGCCCGCTGTCGGACACGGCGGGGGCGCGCTTTCTTGCCGAAATTCTCAGCAGGGGCGGCAGCCGCCCGGCGGCGGAGAATTTCCGCGCCTTTCGCGGCCGCGATCCCAACATCGACGCCCTGCTCAGGCACAATGGTATGATGACTGCGTAACCCCATGATTCGCAAGGAGACCCCATGGGTGCGGTAGAGAAGGTTTGTACTCTGTGCGCGACCCTGGCCATGTTCGCCGCGGCGTCGGCGATGGCGCAGTACAAGTACATCGGGCCCGATGGCCGCGTGATCTACAGCGACCAGCCCCCGCCGCCGGGCGCCAAGGGGGCGCAAAAACCGGCTGCCCCGGCATCCCCGTCCGGTGGCGCATCGACAGGAATGCCGTTCGCGTTGCAACAGGCGACCAGGAATTTCCCCGTCACCCTGTACACCACCTCGGATTGCGACGCGTGCAACCAGGCACGTACCCTGCTGAACAGGCGCGGCATCCCGTTCGCCGAGAAAACCGTGCGCACCCCGGAGGACATCAAGGTCTTCAAGGAGGCGACGAAGGCAGATCAGGTGCCGGTCATGATGGTCGGCGGCAATCGCCAGGTCGGCTTCGAGGAAGGCGCCTGGAACGGCGCGTTGACCGTGGCGGGCTATCCGCCCAACAATGTGTTGCCCGCCGGCTTCAAGAATGCCCCCGCCTTGCCCGCCGCGCCGTTTACGCCTGAACCGACCAAGAGCGCCGCGGGCCCGCCGAATTCCCCGGCCGACAGGGCGGGTTCCGTAGCTGACAAGGCGGGGCCGGCGGGCGGCGCGCCACCGGCCGCCGGCACACCCCCGCCCCCTGCTGACAGCGGCAACAAGCCGCCCGCCTCGTACAAGGGTTTCTGACGGGCTTCGCCCACCAGAAGCCGCCTGCACCGGCGGCTTTTTTATCGTCTGGACGACATGCGTATCGCCACCTGGAACGTGAATTCGCTGAACGTGCGGCTGCAGCATGTGCTTGACTGGCTGGCCACGGCCGACGTCGATGCGCTGTGCCTGCAGGAACTCAAGCTGCCCGCCGAGAAGTATCCGTTCGACACGCTGCGCGAGGCCGGCTACGAGTCGGCCGTCAACGGACAAAAGACCTACAACGGTGTGGCCATCGTGTCGCGTCTGCCGATGCAAGATATCCAGGCCGACATACCGGACTACGCCGACGAGCAGCGACGGGTGATCGCCGCCACCATTGCGGGTGTACGCATCGTATGCGCCTATTTCCCCAACGGCCAGAGCCTGGAGTCCGACAAGTACCGCTACAAGCTCGACTGGCTCGATGCGATGAACGGCTACATCGGGCGTCTTCTGGCGCAACACGAAAGGCTGGCGCTCCTCGGCGACTACAACATCGCTCCGGAGGACCGCGATGTCCATGACCCGGCCGCCTGGGAAGGGCAGGTGCTGGTGAGCCCGAAGGAGCGCGCGGCGTGGTCGACGCTCATCGGCCAGGGCATGGTGGATTGTTTCCGGCTTTTCGAGCAGCCGGAAAAGACTTTTTCCTGGTGGGACTACCGCATGCTCGGTTTCCGTCGCAACGCCGGCCTGCGCATCGACCATATCCTTGCCTCCTCGGCTCTGGCAGGCCGATGCCAGGCCTGCGTGGTCGACCGCGCCCCGCGCAAGCTCGACAAGCCGTCCGACCACGCGCCGGTCGTGGCGGATTTTTCGGTGTGACGGGCGGAAAGCGGGTCTGCGCGGTGCTGGCGCTTGTCGGATCGCTCGGTGCCGGGTGCGACGCACTTTTCACCGGCGAAAAAGTCGCCCGCTTTGCGCTGACACCGCGAGCGGACGGCGGTTTTGCGCCGTTGACGATTGCGCTCGGGCCGGAGATGAATCCGGTCGCCCTCAACCTGCGGGCGGAATATGCCGCAAGTCCGACCGAAGCCGGGCGCTGGAACACCTACCGCGCCACGCTCACCCGTGCGGGCGCGCCGGTGGCGAGCCGCGAGTTCCGCATCAACAACACCAGTGACCCGCAGTCCCCCGTCGCGCAGGTGATCGTCCATACGATGCTGGTGGTCGATGTCGAGGGCGTCGGCGACTATGTGCTCGCGATCGACCCGCTGGCGCCGCCTGCCGTCACACTCGACAAGCCGCATGTGGAACTGCGGCGCAACATCCGCCGCGATTAGCAGGATGGCCCGCTCGCGCAGCGTCGGCGTGGCGCGACACAAATGACGACGGCGCCCGCGGGCGCCGTCATTTTCTTCGTCGACCGTGCGGCCAGGCGGTCGTTCAGCCCAGCATGTCGCTCCAGATGTTGCGTGCCCAGGCATTGGCATAGCTACCCTCGAGCTCGCTCGGCGCCGCCGAGAGCCCGCCGGATCCGGGCACCACTTTCATGGTCTTGTCCTTGGGATCGTAGGCGTGAACGCTTGCCACATGCACGACGTTCTTGTCGTCGACGAACGAATAGCAGGTATTGGCCATCATCGGCGCGGGCGATGGCGTGCGACCGTTCATCAGTTCGACAATCGCGGCGGCCGCCACCTTCGCATGCTGGTTCGCCATGTGCCCCGACTTGGGCATCAACGGCGCCGACAGGGTGGCGTCGCCCAGGACGTGAATGCCCGGGCGGGCGATCGACTCCATGGTGGTCCAGTCCACCCCGCACCAGCGGTTGTTGGCCGTCACCAGTCCCGCCTGTTGGGCGATCGCGCCGGCACGCATCGGCGGCAGCACATTGAGCACATCGGCCTTGACGTCGGCGCCGATGTCGAGCACCGCCGACATGGTCGAAACGTTGACGTCCTTGACCTCGCTGCTGTTGCGATACTCGACCAGGCCCTTGTACTGGCCGCTCCACTGCGCCTTGAACAGCCCGGCCTTGGAAACCACGTCCTCATTGGCGTCGAGAATGATGACCTTGCTCTTCGGCTTGGCGGTCTTGAAATAGTGCGCCACCTGACAGGCGCGCTCGTACGGGCCCGGCGGGCAGCGGTAGGGCGCGCGAGGAACGGACAGCACGTATACGCCCCCGTCGCGCATTTCTTCTAGCTGCTTGCGCAAGGCGAGGGTGTCAGGGCCCGCCCTCCAGGCATGCAGTACGCGCTCGCGCACCTTGGCATCCTTCAGCGCCGCCACCTGGTCGAACATGAAGTCGACGCCGGGGGAAACGATCAGGCGGTCGTAGCTCAGGTCCTGGATCTTCTTGAGTTCGATGGTCTTCTTGTCGACATTGACCTTGGTGACTTCGTCGTTGATGACCTGCACACCATATTCGCGCAGTCCCGCATAGCTGACGGTGATGTCCTCCATCTTCCGGCTGCCGCCCAGCACGAGGTTGGAAAGCGGGCAGGACACGAATTCGCGGTTCATCTCGACCAGGAACACCTCGATGGCGCCCTCGGACCACATGCGCAGGTATTTCGCCGCGGTGGCGCCGCCATAGCCGCCGCCCACCACGATGACGCGCCCGATTTTCTGCGGCGGTGTCGATGTGGTCGCACATCCGGCCATGGCGAGGGCGCCGGCCGAGCCGGCCAGCTTGAGAAAGTGACGACGACCGAGCGATCCGAGCTTGATGTTTTTCATTGCGCCTCCCGCCTACTTGCCCGGCTTCTGGGCGGAAAAGAAATCCGCCATCGCCGCGATTTGTTCATCGGTATAGCCCTTCGCCAATTGATGCATGATGGTCGATGCCGGCCCGCTGCGCTGCCCCGACTTGAATGCGCTCATCTGGGCAATGATGTA
>CANGUJ010000173.1 GCA_947456845.1 Burkholderiales bacterium
CACCTCTCCGCGCCGGCGGAGAGAAACTGGCCGACCAGCGTGTCGCCGTAGCGATCGACGATCAGCCCGGGCAGCCCGTCGGATTCGCCGTGCACCAGGCGCTGGCCGGTGCCCGGCCAGTACCGGGGCCTGCGCGCGATCGCCCGGCCGATGCGCGCGGCGAAGAAGCCCGCATCGACCTGCCGCGCGGTTTCGAATGTCCAGACCCTGGCGCGAATCTGCGACCGGGGACTGTAGGCGGCAAGCGCCAGTATGGCGCCGCCGTGGCTGCGGACGCGCACCGTCTCGCCCGACACGGGTTCTCCCGTCAACTTTTCGACCGCACCGGAAAACACCCAGGGGTGACGACGCGCCAGCGATTTCTCCTTGCCCGCCTTCAGGAAAACGTCAATCAAACGCGCTCACTTTCTCTTTGCGCGCGGATGCGCGGCGTCATAGGCGCGCGCCAGCTGCTGGAAATCCAGATGGGTGTAGATCTGCGTGGTGCTGATGTTGGCGTGGCCGAGCAGTTCCTGGACCGCGCGCAGGTCGCTCGAGGATTGCAGCATGTGGGTGGCGAACGAATGGCGCAGCACATGCGGGTGCACATTGGCCGGCACGCCGCTGCGGGCGGCCCATTGCTTGAGCCGGGTCTGCACCACCGCCGGTGAAATGCGCCGGCCGCGCGCGCCCACGAAGAGCGCCGGTTCCTCGCTGCGGGCGAGGCTTGAACGCACTGCTTCCCATGCCGCGAGGGCGTGCAAGGCCCGGCTGCCGACCGGCACGTTCCGCGTCTTGCCGCCCTTGCCGGTGATCGTGACCTCGCCGTTGCCCCGGTCCACCCAGCCTGCCGAGCCCGCCGCGGCCCGGCTGTCCAGGCCGACCACTTCGGCCAGGCGCAGCCCGGAGGAATAGAACAACTCGAACATGGCGCGGTCGCGCACATCGAGCGGATTCTCGGAATCGGGCGAGGCGCGGTCGAGCAGCATGCCGGCATGGTCGACCGAAAGCGCCTTGGGCAGGCTGCGCGGGGCGCGCGGCGCGCGGATGCCCGCGGCGGGATTGACCTCAAAGGCCCGGCGTCTGCAGGCCCAGGCGAAAAAGCTGCGCCAGGCCGACAAGGCCCGTGCGATGGATCGTGGCGCCAGCCCTTTCTGGTGGAGGCGCGCGGCATAGGTGCGGATGTCGGCCGGGCGCAGCGTGTCGAGCCGCCTGGTACCCGCAAGCCTGCACAGGGTCTCGACCTCGCGGCCGTAGCTCTCCAGGGTCGCCGGGGAGTAGTTGCGTTCCGATGCGAGAAACGTCCGGAAATCCGCGGCCAGATCGAGATGATCCGGTCCGGTCTGCATCATCCGGCCGCAAACAGTTGCGTGAGCGCGGCCGAGAGCGACTCGGCCAGCCGTTCCAGGTATAGCGTACCCATCCCGGCGTAGAAGCGATGCTCGTCCTCGCTGGCAAGCGCGAGCAGTCCGCCACCGCTGCCGTTGCCGCGCACTGCCATCAGCGCAAGGGATTTCAGGTGCGGCGCCGCCTCTCCGAACCAGCCTGCAAGCTCCTCGCCGACCGGTGTCCCGTTGGCGGTGACTGCGTGGATGGGGCCGCAGTAGGGCAGCTTGCTGCGCTCGTTCGGCACGACGACGAGTTGCCGGAGCGCTTCGCCGATTTCGCCGGCCTGCGCCGGACCGTCCATCCCGCCCCTGATGCCCCAGACGCGGAGCATCATGTGCGGGATCGCGAAATCCTCGCGCAGGTGATAGTCGAGTGTTTCGATGACGCGTGCCGACGAGACGGGCGCCGCGGCCAGAAGCGCCAGCGTCAACCGGTGCATCTTGTCAGACAGCGAGTCATTGCTGTGCCCGGTTTCGACCAGATCGGCGAGGGTGTGTTCAAGCGAGCGAACCTTCTCGCGCAGCGTGAGCATTTGCCGTTCAGGGAGCGAGATCGCGCGCCCGCCGTGCGGATGCGGCACGAAGATCTGCGCCATGAGATCGGCGTAGTCCTCGAAAAACTTCGGGTTGTGCTGCAGGTACTGTGCGACTGCGTCGGGGTTCATCCGGGGTCTCGCTTTTGGCGTCGCTCGATTGTAAGGGTTGCCCCGGGCTTACTCAACCGCACGCATGCCGGCCGCCGGAATATCGATGCTGCCTTCGAAAACGGTCACCGCCGGGCCGGTCATGAACACCGGCGAGCCTGGGCCGGCCCAGCGAATCGACAACTCGCCGCCACGCGCATCGACCCTGACCGGCGCATCGGCGTCGAGCAGCCCGCGGTCGATGCCCGCCACCACGGCGGCGCAGGCGCCGGTACCGCAGGCCAGTGTTTCGCCTGCGCCCCGTTCGTGCACGCGCAACCGGATGTGGCGGCGCGAGACCACCTGCATGAAGCCGGCGTTGACGCGGGCGGGAAAGGCAGGATGGCATTCGATGCGCGGTCCGAGTTCGCCGACCGGCGCACCGTCGACATCGGCCACCACCTGCACAGCGTGCGGGTTGCCCATCGACACGATGGTGATATCGGCCGCGCTGTCCGGCAGCGGCAGCAGGTAGCGGTGCGGGGTGTCGGCCGGAAGCGCCCGGGAAACATCGAACGGCAGCGCGGCGGGATCGAAAGCGGGCGCGCCCATGTCTACGGTGACCCGCCCGTCGGCTTCCATGCGCGGCTCGATGTCCCCGCGCAGGGTCTCGACGCGGATGCGGTCCTTGCCGGTCAAGCCCTGGTCGCGGACGAAGCGCACGAAGCAGCGCGCGCCGTTGCCGCACTGCTCGACTTCGCCGCCGTCGGCGTTGAAGATGCGGTAGCGGAAATCGATGCCCGCTCGGGTGGCGCTCTCGACGACCAGGATCTGGTCGGCGCCGATGCCGAAATGCCGGTCCGCGAGGGCGCGCCACTGCTCCCGGGTGAGTTCGACTCTTTGCCTGGTCGCGTCGATGACGATGAAGTCATTGCCCAGCCCGTGCATTTTGGAGAACTTCAATTTCATGGCGATTGACGATGCCGGATCAGTAAAGGGAGGCCGCGCCCGGCGGGCGGGTCTTGAAGCGCTTGTGAAGCCAATGATATTGCGCCGGCGCCAGGCGCACCTGTTGTTCTACGAATGTGTTCATGCGGCGCGTGTCGGCCTCGAGGTCTCCGCTCGGATAGTCCGGCCAGGGCGGGTGGATCGTGACTTCGTAACCCTGTGCGGTCAGGGCGGTCACGCATGGCAGCACCGCTGCGCCTGCCAGGCCGGCGATGCGCGGGACCGCGGTCACGGTGGCGGCCGGGATGCCGAAGAAAGGCACGAAGATGGCGTCGCGCGGGCCGAAATCCATATCCGGCAGGTAGTAGAGCGGCAGGCCGGACCGCATGGCGCGAAACGCTTCGCGTACGCCGTCCTGGCGCGACAGCAGCACCGGGTCGTTGAAGCGGCTGCGCCCGGCGATCAGGGCCCGGTTGAAGGCTGCGTCCTTCTGGTTCGCGTACATGGTCGCCATGCGCCGGTCCAGCGTCAGGCGCGCCCAGGCCGCATCGAGGCCGACAAAATGCGGCGCGAGCAGGATGACCGGACGGTCGGCGCAGGCCGCAAGATGTTCCGCGCCGCGCACACGGATCAATATGCGCAGCCGGGCAGCCGGCGCGTGCCAGAGCACCGCGCGATCAATGAATCCCTGAGCGAAACAACGAAAGGTTTGCCGGATCAGGCGGGCACGCCCGGGCGCGTCGAGTTCAGGCATGCAGGCTCTGATATTGGCGTCGGCGATGTGCCGCCGCTCGCGGGCCGCCGTGTGAAGCACCCATCCGAGCGCTGACCCGGCCAGGCGCAGCAGGTGCAATGGCAGCGGATGGGCGAGCCGCATCAGTACGAGCAGCAGTTTACTCATGGCCGGTTGCCGGGTTTGCCCGGATCGTCCGATTGCGCTCGCTGATGCGGCGCCTTGTAGCGATCATAGCCCCACAGATACTGTTGCGGGCAGCGTCGGATGAGTTCCTCCAGGGCGCGGTTGACTTGGGTGGCCGCCGCGGTCATGTCATCGGCAAGGGGCGCCTCGAACGGCCGCACCGTCAGCCGGTATCCTGCGCCCTTGGGCAGGCGTTCGGCGAAAGCCAGCAGGATGCTGGCCTCGCTGGCTCGCGCCAGGCGCATGGCCAGGGACATGGTGTAGGCCGGTTTGCCGAAAAACGGCGCCCAGACGCCTTCACCGAAGCGCGGCGTCTGGTCGGGCAAGAGGCCGGCCGCTTCGCCCCGACGCAGAGCGCGAATCAGGGCGCGCACGCCGGCCAGATCCGCCGCGGCGAGCTTCATGTTCGGCCGGCCGCGTCCGGACTCGATCAGCGGCGTCAGCGCCGCCTTGCGCGGCCGGCGGTACAGGATGGTGATGGGGCGGTCGGACGGCGCGCGCAACGCATAGGTTTGCGCGGTGATCTCGAAACAGCCCAGGTGCGGCGTGAGGAAAACGATGGGCCGCCCCGCGGCATGCGCCCGGTCGATCCATTCCCAGCCCTGGGTCTCGACCACCAGTCTCACCACCTGATCGGCGGGCCGAAGCCAGATAAAGGGCAGTTCCGCCATTGCCTTGCCGGCTTCGCAGATCGCCGTGCGGCGGATGCGGTCGTCGACGTAGCCTGCCTGCGCCAAATTGGCATCGAAACATTGCCTGTAACCGGTGGACCACATATACGTGGCCTGCCCGAGCAGGGCACCGATGCCGTGCAGCACTCGCAGCGGCAGCCGCGAAGCAAATAAGAAAATGAATTTAAGCACTTAGGAGGGGCGGGAGCGGTCTGCTAGAATCCTCGATCCGCGCAATCGCGCCCCTCAATCAACTCTTACAGCCCAAACTCATGAGCGAATTCTTGTTCACGTCGGAGTCCGTCTCCGAAGGCCACCCGGACAAGGTGGCCGACCAGATCTCCGATGCGATCCTCGATGCAATTTTAGCCCAGGACCCCCGCTCGCGGGTGGCGGCCGAGACCCTGGTCAAGGACAACCTGATCGTGCTGGCGGGTGAAATTACTACCGGTGCCAAGGTCGACTTCGCAGCCGTTGCGCGCGAGGCGGTGCGCGGCATCGGGTACACCGACCCGGCCATCGGCTTCGATGCCGACACCGCGACCGTGCTGGTCCAGTATGGCGAGCAATCGCAGAATATCGCCCAGGGTGTCAATGAAGGACAGGGCCTGGACCTCAACCAGGGAGCGGGCGACCAAGGCCTGATGTTTGGCTACGCCTGCGACGAAACCCCAGAACTGATGCCGCTGGCGATCCATCTGTCGCACCGCCTGGTCGAGCGCCAGGCTAACCTGCGCCGCGATGGGCGCTTGCCGTGGTTGCGCCCGGACGCGAAGTCCCAGGTGACCCTCAAGTATGTTGACGGCCGACCCACCGCCATCGACACGGTGGTGCTCTCGACTCAGCACAAGCCCGGCCTGACCCACAAGCAGATCGAGGAAGCGGTGATCGAGCAGATCATCAAGCCCGTATTGCCCAAGGAGCTGCTCAAGGGCGAGATCCAGTACCTGGTGAACCCTACCGGCAACTTCGAAATCGGCGGCCCGAAGGGCGACTGCGGCCTCACCGGCCGCAAGATCATCGTCGACACCTATGGCGGTTCCGCGCCGCATGGCGGCGGCGCCTTCTCGGGCAAGGACCCGTCCAAGGTCGACCGCTCGGCCGCCTACGCGGCCCGCTATGTGGCCAAGAACATCGTGGCAGCCGGGCTGGCCACCAAATGCCTCGTACAGGTGTCGTATGCGATCGGTATTGCCAAGCCGACCAGTGTCCTGGTGACCACCCAGGGCACCGGCAAGGTGTCCGACGAGAAGCTGGCGCAACTGGTCGGCGCGCATTTCGACCTGCGTCCCAAGGGCATCATCCAGATGCTCGATCTGCTGCGTCCGATCTACCGCAAGACCGCCGCCTATGGCCACTTCGGCCGCGAGGAGCCGGAGTTCAGCTGGGAGAAGACCGACAAGGCCGCCGCCCTCAAGGCCGCCGCGGGCTAGTAGCGCCGCCAGGGCAGGGATTTCCGTGTCCCGGCCCTGTGCAAGCCGGCCACCGTGCCGTTAATGCTGGGCTGAGCGAGGTTTTTTCTTCGTTCAACCGATCATTTTCTGGCATATAATTTCGCCTGCTGAGGAGCGTTGCGACTTCGGAATCATCGAAGCCAGGCTCAGCAAGAACAAACGGCGCTCAAACACCTTTAAACCGTGTTTGGAGCGCCGTTTCGCTTTTGTGGCGATCGGGCGCTCCGTCTTCCAAGGAGCCGTAAAGATGGCAGCCGTACTTAAGCCCGTTCAGGACTACCTAGTCGCCGATATCAACCTCGCCGACTGGGGCCGCAAGGAAATCCGCATTGCCGAGACCGAGATGCCCGGTCTGATGGCCATACGCGAGGAGTTCTCCCTCACCAAGCCGCTGCGCGGCGCGCGGATCACCGGGTCGTTGCACATGACGATCCAGACCGCGGTGCTGATCCAGACCCTCGAGGCGCTCGGCGCCCAGGTGCGCTGGGCCTCGTGCAACATCTATTCGACCCAGGACCATGCCGCCGCCGCCATCGCGGCCAACGGCACGCCGGTGTTCGCTTTCAAGGGCGAAAACCTGGATGAATACTGGGATTTCACCCATCGGATCTTCGAATGGCCGGATGGCGGTTTCTCGAACATGATTCTCGATGACGGCGGCGACGCAACTCTTTTGCTCCATCTGGGTACCCGCGCCGAGAATGACGCATCGGTGCTCGCCAATCCCGGCAGCGAAGAGGAGATCTGCCTGTTCAACGCGATCAAGAAGCGTCTGGCCGCGCAACCCGGCTGGTACTCGAAGCGCTTGGCGCAGATCAAGGGCGTGACCGAGGAGACCACCACCGGCGTGCACCGCCTGTACCAGATGCATAAGGAAGGGCGCCTCGCCTTCCCGGCCATCAATGTCAATGACTCGGTGACCAAGTCCAAGTTCGACAACCTGTACGGCTGCCGCGAGTCCCTGGTCGACGCCATCAAACGCGCCACCGACGTGATGGTGGCCGGCAAGATCGCCGTCGTCGCCGGCTACGGCGATGTCGGCAAAGGCTCCGCCCAGGCGCTGCGCGCCCTGTCGGCGCAGGTCTGGGTCACCGAGATCGACCCGATCTGTGCCCTGCAGGCGGCCATGGAGGGTTATCGCGTGGTCACCATGGATTACGCGGCCGAGCACGCCGACATCTTTGTCACGGCAACAGGCAACTACCATGTGATCACCCATAACCACATGGCCCGCATGAAGGATCAGGCCATCGTCTGCAATATCGGCCACTTCGACAACGAAATCGACGTCGCCTCCCTCAAGAAGTACACCTGGGAAAACATCAAGGCGCAGGTCGACCACGTGATCTTCCCGGACGGCAAGCGCATCATCCTGCTGGCCGAGGGCCGCCTGGTGAACCTCGGTTGCGGCACCGGCCACCCGAGCTACGTGATGTCGTCCTCGTTCGCCAACCAGACCATCGCGCAGATCGAACTCTTCACGCAGACGGAAAAGTACCCGGTCGGGGTCTACGTCCTGCCCAAGCATCTGGACGAAAAGGTCGCGCGCCTGCAGCTCAAGAAGCTCAATGCCCAGCTGAGCGAACTGACGCCGGAGCAGGCTGCTTACATTGGCGTGAAGCACGAAGGTCCCTACAAGCCGGATACCTACCGCTACTAGGAACCGCGTGCCGGCGGGGCGGCATCGC
>CANGUJ010000174.1 GCA_947456845.1 Burkholderiales bacterium
CAGCCAAGAATACTTCGGCTGGGCGCATTTTTCACCTCGAGCGGCTTCAGATTACCGGACCTCCTGCAGCAAACGGGTTAGAACCGCACACCCATGTTCAGCAGAAGTTGGTCGTTCTTAGCTTCCGAACGACCACGCTCGGAGGAGAGCTGCAAGCCGCCGTACACAGACCCGCTTCCCGAAAAACGCAGCCCGATTGCAGGAACCCACGCATCGCGGTCACCGGAGGATGTCTGCCCGCCTACAATCAACGATCCCGGCCGCCGGATGTCGTAGACATAGGTGAGGCCGAAATACGGCGTGAATTGACTGGCGGCATAGGCCAGCTGGCCTCCAAGGCGAAGCTGCGTCAGGTCAGAGGCGGTACCGTCGGTAAACACATTGTTGGTCGCAGTAAAGGACGAAGTCCGGCTCGACAAACTCGTCAACGCGCCGCGCCCGATGACACCCCACCTCGAGCCGGCAATCTGCTGGCGATAGTTCAAACCTATGCTGCCGAAGGTGCGGGTACCCCGGAAACTTCCCGACACGCCGCCGCCTGAGATATCGTAGCTGCTCCGACCGTAACCGACCGACCCATCGAGGGTCCAGAATCGATTAAGGATGTAACCAAAATAGGGAGCTACCGTGTAGCCGTCGCCGGACAGATTCCCGCCACCTGCAACGTAGTTAAGATTGCTCCGTGATCGATCGCCCGCAACCGCCAACCCAACAATTAAGCCATCGTTGATCCTGTAGTCAACACCCACCGACAGGGTACCGATGTTGCTACTGGACTGCAGGGGCTGATATGAGGACGCGGTCCGATTTTCTGCCGCCGCGCCCCAAAGATTCCACCGGTTACCGCCGCTGGCTGCCGCGATTCCTGTGCCCAAATCACGCCCCGTGCCTGCCAAAACGGCTGTCAGCGACCGCAAGGAAAGGTCGTTTGCAATGTTCGATGTCGTCGCAGCGGATAGGCCCCGGATCACATCGACCATGACCGGCTGGCCGGTGCCATCTTTACTCGTGATCGTCGTGGCGCCACCTTGCTGTGCCCATGCCCCGCCGCACAGTAAAGACCCTAGCAACAGCGCTGCCAAGCGTGGTCGATTCGACATTTTCTTGCTCTCCATGAAAACGATCTGTCACCGTTTTTTGATATTAATTACAGGTACTTGAATCATATAGCTAATCTACGACTTGACCAACTCGCCGATGCCTCGATTAGCGCTACCATCCGAGAAAGTGTTGCTGATTAGCAACACCAAGAACCTGTTTTAGCGGTTCGTCCTTCAAGCGCGCCCTTGCGGCCTCTATGGCTCGTTCGACTTGGCTCTGCAACCCAAACCGGCCACCCGCCTTGACCCGCAACAAGTAGGGTTCGGGTTCTGCGGGAAACGCCGCCTCGAATTGATCAAGCAGGCGCAGCAATGCCGCTACTTCCCCACGATCGAGTTTCAGCATGATCAGTTGTTCGAGAATCAGAGGGTGGACCGGGAACAGGCGAAGCGATTCGCCGAGCCATCGATCAGCCTCATCCGATGTGCGCGCCGCGCCTTCTGGGTCAGCACGCGCGAGAACACTGAGGCCCCGCGTTTGCAGCACCGTGCCAACAAGGAAGGGACGCCATGGATCGACGGAACCTTCTACCAAGCCGCCACGCGCAGCATCTTCGGCAATTGCGAGGTAGCGCCGATACCGCTCTGCGCCTGCAGGCGTCGACAGGGCGGCCACCCCGTCGCTGAGCGACGCCGGCAGCGCTTCTTCGACCAGGCCATAACGGTGTTGCCATTCCCAAGGCGCCGCGTCCAATGCGGCGCGCTGAAGGCCGATACGCGCGTCGATAGCCTGTCGATCAAGCGCCTTGGAACCCGCCTGGGCTACGCTTGCCACCATCAGCTGCCAAGCCGGCCAGGCGGTCAGCAGCATGGCCAGCGCCGACGCAAGCATAACCCCCGCGGCCTGCCTGTCGTTCCAGGCACCACCCAAGGGACGGCCTATCCAGACCATGACGCCCGGGCATAGCCAGAGCAAAACCGGCAGCGCCGCTTCGACCGCTGTCCGCGCATGCAGCCAGTCGCTCGCCGCGGCGGGGAGCGTAACGTGATAACGAAACACTGCACATGCCGCGACCCCGAGCATCAACGCTACGATCTTGCGATTCACTGTGGCGCTGCCCGTATCGCTTTCCCGAACACTGCACCATCGGCCCAATACCAGCAGGCACAGAACCGGCAGCCAGCGGGCCACATGGACCACGGACACACCGCTGTCCCACTGCGCACCGAAGGCGGGGACGAAACTCAGCAGCGCAGCAGCGCAGGCAGCTACCCAGGCAACCTGTGCAAGCACCTGATGGACCGGCACCCCATGGCCATCGGGCCGCCGCCCGAACGGGGTGATCGCAACCGCGAGCAGTACGAAGAAACACATGCGGGTGACGAATACCGGCACCCCCACCTGCGCGTCCACCCAGAAGGCGATGAGGGCCGCGCCCACGGCCGCGGCCAGCAACCCATCCTCCCCGAGGGGCTGTTCGCGCCCACCTCTCCCTCGCCAAGCCAGCACGGCGGCGGCCGCCAGCCAGCCACCAACCCAGCCAGCACCTGCCAGCGGCCAACGCGCCGCTCCTGCCCCGGCGACCGCCGACGCCGACCACAGGAGGACCGAGCCCGCCGCAGCACCCGCAAGGGTGAGCCATGCGGCCCTCGCGCTGCAGCCGAACACCCGTCGCGCCGTGCTGTGCAGCGCGGCGCAGAACAGGGCGCCGATCGCAGCAAGGCCCGCGAGTCCAAGTGCCGCCCAGGTGTCGAGAAGATCGGCGTGGGCACGATCGAACACTTGCTCACGGCGAAAGTCTTCGGCGCGCAGTTTTTCCACAGGCATGTGTGCATAGAAGCGCTCGTGCGCGACGTCCGGCCCGTAGCCGCTCAGCAGGCGCCACGCCGGAGCCTCGCGCAGCGCTGCGTCAGCGGACGCCCACATCGCCAGCCTCGCGCGGATGCTCCTGGATGCCGGGTCCGCGCCTTGCGGGTCGTATACCAGGCGCGCAAGCTGCGGCATGCCCTTGGCGAATGTGCGACCGTAATCGGTCAGGTTGATGACGGCCAGGATGGTACCTGCGGCAACCAGCCCGCCCCCTAGACCAGCCGCCCAGACCCGGGCACCCCGGCCGCGCGCCCGAACGCACACCAGGAACACGAGCGCAACCAGCAGGCCGACCAGAGCCGCCCGGCTGCCAGAAGCCACGACCCCTCCAAGCTGCAGCAACCCGACGGTGCCCAGCATCAAGCGTGACGAAGTCGCCGTGCCGGGATCCCTCAAACGGACGAGCATGAGCGGAATACACATGATCAGAAAAGACCCCAGGAAAATAGGATTTCCCAAGGTTCCCGAACTGCGCGACGCGTCACCGTACCCGTAAGTGACGAAGTCCAGTCCGAAACGTTGCTGGATCGCGTAGCACGCCGGTGCGATGCTCCCGACCAAAATCGCATCGATCAAGGGCCGCGGGGAGCCGCCCGAGCGAATCCAGGTCCGCGTCGCAAAGAACGCTGCGAGGTAGCCGAGCCAGGCGAGCGCCCCCTCGAGCCTGAAATAGCCTCCGAGCACCGACTGCTGCCATGCCTCGGCCTGCAACGCCGAGATCATCACGATGGCGGCCAGGGCGCATCCGGCAAACGCAACCATGCGTGCCTCCGGAGCAGGGGGTACTGTATCCCGCCGGCTCCACCAAACCCATGCCGCCGCAGTCGCAGCAAGAAAGGCCAGCGGCAAACCTACGGCAAACTTGATCAGTACAAAGCCGCGCGGAGCAGAAAGCGACATGGCGGTAGGCAGCGCTGCTAGCAGTGCGATCAGCGTTGTGCCGCACATCAGGCGCGGCAATTCGTCCCCTTCTCTAGCGACCCCGTTCATTCGTCACCTGCTGAGCGGGCTCGGCGCACGATCAGCCAGACCGGCGACCGAAACCGGGCCAGCCGCGCGTACCCGAAAACGTAGAACACCGCGAACAAAAATGCCCCGACAATCAACGCAGCGGTGCGGTTCCAGAACAGGACCGCCGGCAACACACCCACCGAGGTAATCAGCCAGAGATAGGGTGAGGTCAGCGCGTTTCGCCTGGCTCGCGGACCCGGCAGGGGGGATCCGACCAGCCAACGAACCAGACGCTTGTAAACCAGATGATGCAGGTGCGCGAGATCAGGCAAACCCGGGTGTCGCTTCTGAACCGCGATACGCCTGTAGATGGTGAACAGGGTCTCGAAAATCGGGTAGGCGCATATAAGCACAGGGAACCAGGCAGACACCGAGGGATTGCGCGCCACCAGCAGGATAGCAAGCTCCGCAACGAAAAATCCGATCAGGTAGGCGCCGCTGTCGCCGAGATAAATGAGGCCGCGCGGAAAATTGAGCAACATGAATCCCACCACCGCGCCAAGCAGCACAAGTGCGCTTGTCATCACCTGCACGTCGGCAACCTTGAAGGCAACAAAGGCGATGCCGCCCAGCACCAGGATCGCAACGCCGCCCGCCAATCCATTGAAACCATCGATGATATTGAATGCGTGGGTCATGCCGGTCACCGCCACCAGGGTAAAGCCGACCGAAACGCCCGCCACGCCGATCCATGCGCCCAGCGGGCCGATGTCAAGCCGGATCACCCAGGCATCGAGCGCAAGGCCTGCCAGGACGGCCGAGGCCAGCGTGGCAGCCAGACGCAAGACGATGCCGATTCCGCGCCCGAAGTCGTCCGCCAGCCCTGAAACGAAGACGGGCATCGCGCAGGCAACGAGCATCAGGCTAAAGTAGGCTGAGCTCTGTGCGTGCGGCTCATCGCCTTGCATGCGGAGCCACTGGGCTGCCACCACGCCGGCCGCGATTCCCACGCCTCCTGCGCGCGCCAGACCGCGCAGATTCGGTTGGCGCACCCAATCCGCACGCCGTAATCCGACGAAACGGCGGCCGGGTTGCATGCCCGCGAGATTGGCGCGTACCGCAGCCAAGGTCGCAAGGAACGCGACGAGCAGGGCGCAGACTATGTAAAACAATTACCGGCCACCATTCGCCCACCCCCTCAATCAGCGGTCCTCGCCGATCAAGATGCATTGATCGACCCCGGCCGCTTCGCCATGGGGTCGACGCCGGTCGTTTGCGGGAACTTTCATTTTAGCGCGCGGCATTCCAAACGCGAGGAGTCGCCTTAGCTTATGATCCCCGCAGGCAGACAGACTCGGCGGAGCCTAGCGCACATGAGCAAACCTTTTGCACTCGAACCCATCGAAAAGGCCAGCGCCGATGAATTGCGCGCGCTACAACTGACCCGCATGCGAAGGTCGTTGTCGCATGCCTATACCAATGTGCCGCGTTACCGCGCGAAATTCGACGCCGCGGGTGTGCATCCGGAGGACCTCAACAACCTGTCCGATCTCGCGAGGTTTCCATTCACGACCAAAGCCGACCTTCGCGAAACCTATCCCTTCGGCATGTTTGCCGTGCCGATGGACCGCATCGCCCGCATCCACGCATCCTCGGGTACGACCGGCAAGCCCACCGTTGTCGGTTACACGAAGGCTGACATCGACATGTGGGCAGATGTGATGGCGCGATCCATCCGCGCCGCCGGTGCGCGCCCCGGGGACAAACTGCATGTCTCATACGGTTATGGTCTTTTCACCGGCGGTCTGGGCGCCCACTACGGCGGCGAAAGGCTGGGGCTGGCAGTCATCCCGTTCGGCGGGGGGCAAACCGAGCGCCAGGTGCAACTCATGCAGGACTTCCGGCCGGAAATCATCATGGTCACGCCGTCCTACATGCTGGCCATTGCCGATGAAATGGAAAAGCAGGGTATCGATCCGCATGCCTGCTCGCTGCGGATCGGCATTTTCGGCGCCGAACCGTGGACCCACCAGATGCGTGATGCGATCGAATCACGGACCTCAATGGAGGCCATCGACATCTACGGCCTATCCGAAGTCATCGGCCCCGGCGTCGCTCAGGAATGCATTGAAACCAAGGACGGCCTGACGGTCTGGGAAGACCACTTCTACCCGGAAATCATCAATCCTGACACGGGACAAGTGCTGCCTGACGGGGAGTTCGGCGAACTCGTCTTCACATCCCTGACCAAGGAAGCCTTACCGATCGTGCGCTATCGCACCCGCGACCTGACGCGACTGCTGCCAGGCACCGCGCGGACGATGCGGCGCATAGAGAAGATCACCGGCCGTTCCGACGACATGCTCATCATCCGCGGCGTCAACGTTTTTCCTTCGCAAGTCGAGGAGTTGATCCTGCGCCAGCCGCGCCTCGCGCCGCACTATGTGCTTGAGGTGACACGGCCCGACAAACTCGACGAAATCGCCGTACTTGTGGAACCGCGCCCGGAACTTGCGGCCATGAACGCGCAGGACAGACGTGAAGTCGCAGCGACACTCCATCATGCCATCAAGAGCTATGTCGGCATCAGCGCGGAGGTTCGCCTGACCGCCGTCGGCAGCATCGAGCGTTCGATCGGCAAGGCTAGACGCGTCCTCGACAAGCGCCCCCGCTAGGACCGGACGGCTCGATGCCGCGGGCCGTTCGGGCGAATTGCAGCCCGTCCCGGGGCGAAATCGCCGCAACGGCTGCGTCGTTCAGCGGCCAGAATCAGGCACTCTGCTATCCGCCCCGTTTATCGGCCTATCCCGCATGCCGCGACCTCAATCTGCAATCCTCAATCGAGTCCTGACGCTGTGCGCCGGCCTCGCCTTTGTCCAGCAATCCGCAGGCGCCACCCATGACTTCTGCGTGACGCGCGTGGAAGTCGGCGGCCCCGAGTATTCGAGGGCGCGCCTCTACTTCAACGGCGAAGACCCCGGCCGCGAGGCGGCCGGTCTCATGCTGATTCAGCACTACCGCAGCAAGGGCACGCCCGCCGTTCGTATCGATGACGAATCCAGCGGGGTCTGCGCCCATTCCGATACCCAGCACATCGCTCTTGGCGAGCCCGCGCGACAGCGCCCCAAGACTGCCGGTGCCGGCCTGCCAAACCTGGGCCGCGCGGCCAATCAGGCCACGCATGCGCTCACCGGAATTGCCGAGGACGCCAGTCGCCTCATGTGTCGCATCCTGCCCTGCTGACGGCATCGAGGGTGCGTAGCCCGCCGCTATAATGAGCAGCTTTTGGATTGCGGGAGCACGCGTGGGAAATCGATTGACGAAAATCTTCACCCGCACCGGTGATGCAGGCACCACCGGCCTGGGTGATGGCACGAGGGTGTCAAAGGATTCCCCGCGGATTCAGGCTCTCGGTGACGTCGATGAACTCAATTCATGCCTCGGCGTCCTTCTCTGTGAAACCCTGCCCGACAACACCCGCAAGGAGTTGCTGCGGATTCAGCACGATCTGTTCGATCTCGGCGGCGAATTGTGTATACCGGGCTTCAATAACATTTCCGACATCCAAGTACAGCGGCTCGAGGAGTTGCTCGAACACTACAACGCCAGCCTCCCGCCGCTGGCCAACTTCATACTTCCAGGCGGATCAAGGGCCGCGAGCTTTGCGCACCTGGCCAGAACCGTCTGTCGACGCGCCGAGCGCAGCGTCGTTGCACTCGGTGAAGTCGAGGAGGTATCGGAACTGGTCCGCCAGTATCTGAACCGGTTGTCCGACCTGCTTTTCGTCCTCGGAC
>CANGUJ010000175.1 GCA_947456845.1 Burkholderiales bacterium
CATCGGCCTGACGGGCAAGCCGGTATGCCTGGTCGATTCCGACGGGTTCTGGGACCCGTTCTTCGACATGCTGGGACGCTTCTCCGCCTACGGGGTGATGCGTGCGTCCGCCGCCGGCGACCTGCTGCGCGCCCATGGCGCCGCCGAAGCGCTCGATGTCTGCACGGCCGCGGTGTCCGCGCGCGCCGCGGCGGGGGGGCACGGGCGCGCAGCCGCCTGAAGGACCGGTTTTCTCGGATAGAATCGGGTGCATCCCGTTCAAGCACAGGCCCTCTATTGGCCGCCAACCACGAGCCGCTCGGCATTCTCGGCGGCACATTCGACCCGATACACTTCGGCCACCTGCGCTTAGCCGAGGAGTGCGCCGACTCGCTGAAGATCAACGAAGTGCGCCTGCTGCCGGCCGGCAAGCCGTGGCAGCGCTCCGGCCTGATCGTGCCCATCGAACATCGGGTCGAGATGGTTCGGCTGGGCGTGGAATCCAATCCGCGCTTCAAGGTCGACGCCCGCGAAGCCCAGCGCACCGGACCGACCTATACCGTCGACACCCTGGCCAGCCTGCGGAACGAGTTCGGCGACGCCCGTCCGCTGGTGATGATCGTGGGCTCGGACCAGTTTCTCAATTTGCCTACCTGGCACCGCTGGCAGAAACTGTTCGAGTATGCGCATATCGCGGTGGCGCGGCGCGCCAACGAGCCGTTCGACCTGGGTGAGTTGCCGGCCGCGCTGGCGGCCATGGTGACCCATCGCCTCACCAATGATCGCAGCGCGCTGGCCGAGCCGGCCGGGCGGGTGTTCTCGATCGAAATGACGCCGCTCAAGATCTCGTCTTCGCAGATCCGCACGCTGGTGCGCACCCGTGCCTCGGCGCGCTACCTTCTGCCGGCGGCGGTCTATGAATACATTCTCCAACACGGCCTGTACCAGTGAGGTGAATTTGGACATCCGCAAGCTGCAGGAAACCATTGTCGAGGCGCTCGATGACATCAAGGCCCGCGACATCATGGTCTTCGACACCACCGGCGGTTCGCAGGAGTTCGATCGCGTGATCGTCGCCACCGCCGAGGTGGCGCGCCAGACCAAGGCCATGGCGATGAACGTGATCGACAAGGTCAAGGCGGCGGGCGGGCGCATCGTCAGCATGGAAGGCGGCGATACCGGCGAATGGGTGCTGGTCGACTGCGTCGATGCGGTTGTCCACATCATGCAGCCGGCCGTGCGCCAGTACTACAACCTCGAAGAGTTATGGGGCCAGAAAAAAGTCCGTGTGCTCACCGCTGCGGACAAGGCGCGCGCCCGTGCCGAGGAAGCGGCGAAAAAGGCTGCCGCCGAGGCGGCTGCGGTGCTTGAAAAGGTCAAGCAGGCCGCGGCTGAAAAAGCGGCGGCCGCCAAGGCGGCGGCCACGACCTTGATTGCAGCAGGCAAGGCCAGCGTAAAGAAAGCGGTCGCCAAGAAGGCGGCACCGGCCAAAAAGGCAGCGCCAGCCAAAAAGGCAGCGCCAGCCAAGAAGTCGGCACCGGCCAAGAAGGCAGCACCAGCCAAGAAGGCGGCACCGGCCAAGAAGGCAGCACCGGTCAAGAAGGCAGCACCAGCCAAGAAGGCAGCGCCAGCCAAGAAGGCGGCACCGGCCAAGAAGGCGGCACCGGCCAAGAAGTCGGCGGCGAAAAGGCCGGCGGTGAAAAAGGCCGCCGCGAAGCGGTCCTGACCCCCTGAAACTCGTCATTGTTGCCGTCGGCCAGCGCCCGCCCGCATGGGTGGTCGAAGGCTTCAACGAGTATGCCCGGCGCATGCCGCCAGAGGCGCGTATCGAACTGGTCGAGGTAAAGGCGGAGCCGCGCACCAGTGGCAAGACCGCGGAGCAGATGATGGCGGCCGAGGCGCAGCGGATCAGCGCCGCGTTGCCGGGGGGAACCACCGTGGTCGTTCTTGACGAACGCGGACGTGACCTCGATACCGAGGCGTTGGCGGCTGCTTACAAACGTTGGCAACGCGAGGGAGCCAATGTCGCCATCGTCATCGGCGGGCCGGACGGCCTGCATGCCAGTGTCAAGGAACGCGCCGCGTTGTTGCTGCGCCTGTCCAGCCTGACCCTGCCACATGCGCTGGTGCGTGTGCTGCTGGCCGAGGCCCTGTATCGCGCGGTGAGCATTTCGCGCGGCCACCCCTATCATCGCGAGTGAACATGCCGAATCATGCAGTGCCCGCCATCTATCTCGCGTCCGCCAGTCCGCGTCGTGCCGAACTGTTGCCGCTTATCGGCGCGTCATTCGATGTCCTGCCGCTGAACGGTTTCAGCGTCGACGAAAGCGTGCGCGGGCGCGAAGCGCCGGCGGCCTATGTGAAGCGTCTGGCCCTCGCAAAGGCCCGTGCCGGGCAGGCTGCGATGCAGGCGCGCGGCCTCGCTGCGCGCCCGGTGCTGGGGGCCGACACGACGGTATGCGTAGGCAGGGAAATCCTGGGCAAACCCGCCGATGCAGGCGATCCCGCGGCGGAGGCAGCGCGTATGCTGAGGCTGCTGTCGGGGCGCACCCATCGTGTGCTGACGGCGGTGGCGCTGGTGTCAGGCCGCCGCGAGTGGCTGGCCCTGTCGGACTCCCGGGTGACCTTCAGGACGCTATCGCGAAGCGAGATTGCCGCCTATGTCGCGAGCGGCGAGCCGCTCGACAAGGCAGGCGCATATGCCATCCAGGGCGGGGCGGCGGCCTTTGCCAGCCATCTTGCCGGCAGCTACACCGGCGTGATGGGCCTGCCCCTGTTCGAAACGGCGCAACTGCTCAAGCGGCTGTAGCGCCGTTGCGCCGCGCGGATACGGCGCGGCGCGGCGCGTCCGCCGCGTCAGAATCTGGCGCGCCACATGATGCCGGCGGCGGCATCGTGGTTGCCGGCGAGGTTGAGAAAGTCGCGCTTGACGGTGAACTGCAGCGAGAGCGTGCGATGTTTGCCCATCGGCGCGTCGTAAGCCAGCCGATAGTCCATTTCACGACCGTCAGGCACCATGCTGGTCCACTCGGTGCGCTGCACCGGCAAGCCCTGTTCATCCACCGTCGCGGTCACCACGCCGGCCTGCCCCGACACCACGCGCATGGGCTGGCGCACCGATGCGGTCAGCCGGTCGTTGTCGCGCCACATGTTGCGGGTGGCGACGGTCAGGCCGAAAGCGCGCGAGCGCACCCCGGTGATCCCGGCAAGCAGGCCGCCCCCCGTGGTGTCGCGGGAGGAGGACCACTGTGTTTCGGCCATCACCAGCGTGTCGGCGCTGAAGCGGTAGGCGCCCGAGATGCCTACGGCCATGCTGCGGTTGCGCTCACCCAGGGCGACCAGCGAATTGGGATCATAAACGCCGCCCAGCAGACCGTTGCGTTCCTCCAGCGTACTCAACGTGAAGCCGGCGGTGAAGTCACGGGTGAAGCGCCGCGAGATGCCGGCGGAGAGGGGCGCGGCTTCCGCGCCCGACCAGGCCTGCACGAACTGCATGGGATTGAAGCCGGCGGTTGGCGTCGCTGCGCTGTAGGAGAAGGCGACGCGGGTGGAGTCATCGATCTTGCCGCCCCAGGCGAACATGGCGCCGCCGCGCGCCAGGGGTGACAGACCGGGGACGGCGAGAGCGTCGGTCGCGCGCGCCATGCCGTCGTCGCCATAGAGCGACATCGCGTAGGCATAGTGCACCGGCGCGCCGTAGCCCATGGCGGTGGTCGTGCCGTCGCGGTCGGTGAACATCAGGTAACCGTTGCGCATGCCCTGCGGTTGCGCCTGGCCGGACAATCCGGCAGCGCTGCCGAAGCCGGCCGCAGGCGGCGGCGCTTCCATCGCGAAGGCCAGTTCGCCGCCGTCCGCGAGCCTTATCCTGGTGGGTCCGGTATTGGTGTTGGCGGGGAGCGGGTTGAGGGTGGCCTTGGCGGTGGGAGAGGCGATCAGGTTGGACAGATTGACCGTGAAATTGCGTTGGTAGCCGTCGAACGCCGTGTAGGCCGCGAGTTTCGCCTTGATCGACGCCAGGCTGCCGAAGGTGCCGCTGGAGATGAGCGAGCCCGTGATCGACGGTACCGCGTAGGCCTTGCCGTTGGCCGCGGTGATCGAAAGCGTCCCGTAGGGCTGGAATGCGGTCGACAGGTTGACCATGCCGCTGCCGTAGCTCGCATCGACGCCTTTGGCGCCAAGGTCGGTGGCGGTGGCCAGCAGCAGGTTGGCCGCGGTACCCCGGGTGCGCAGGATCGGCCAGGCCGCCTGCAGGAGCGCCAGAGAGCCGCTCAGCACCGGCGCCGACATCGAGGTGCCGGACCAGTACATGTAGGCAGTCGAGCCGTATTGAACGCCGGGGGCGATGATGTTCTCGCCGGGCGCCATCAGCCAGCGGTTGGCGTAGGTCGTGATAGCGCCGGAGGTGGCGACAAAGGCGCCGCTGCCGGGCTTGTTGCTGAACGAGGACAACTGGCTTGCGGCGTTCACCGAACCTGCGAATACCAGGCGGTTGATGGCGTTCTGGCTCCAGCCGGCGGTGGCGGCGCCGTTGAGCAGGTTGGCGGACGAGTTGCCGCCGGCCCAGACGATGAAGGCACCCTTGCCCGTGGCGTAGTTCACTGCGTTGGCGATGTCGGCCGAGTTCATGAACGTGAGCGAGAGGTTGATCACCGTCGCACCGGCGTTCGCGGCGCGGATGATGCCGTTGGCCACGTCGCTGGAATAGCCGCTGCCGCCGGCATTCAAGACCTTCTCGGCCACGATGTTGGCATTCGGGGCTGCGCCGATAAAGCTGTTTCCCACCACGGTGTAGCCGCCGTACGAGTTGGTCGAAGCCCACGCAGTGTTGCCGGCTGCGATCGAAGCCACCGCGGTGCCGTGGCCGTTGTCGTCGCTGACACCGTTGCTGCAGCGGAACGTGACAGCGGCACAGGCGGACTGGGTGACCTATACCTGGCCGGCGGCGAACTGGCGGTGGTTGAGGGAGATACCGGTATCGACCACGCCGATGACCTGATCCTTGCCCCAGTTGGCGGCCGCAGCCATGCCGGGGGTGAGGCCGATTTGCGTCAGCCAGGGTGCGTATGACTGCGCGTGTGCCGTTGTGCCCAGGGTTGCGCAGGCGAGTGCCAGCTGCGCCAGCCCGGGCAGGCGGCGATTCCTGATTTGCATGGTGACCCCGTGTGTTGTGTCCGGAAAAAGGACGATTTTTCCGCCTTCCCAACGGGATTACGACACGCTCATCGATAACTTGAATCGCGTGTTTGTCAAACAATGTTGCGCGATCGACCGCGCTCGCGCCGCCCTCCCGGGCGGCGCCGGAGTCAGGTGCGGCGCCCGGAAACCTTGCGCGGAGCGCTGCGCACTGCCGCCTTGCGCGACACCGCGCGTTGCGCCGCCAGGTGCCCCAGCATGGCTTCCATGCCCAGAATGTAGGAGCGGATGCCGAAGCCGGCGATCATGCCGACCGCGGTTTCCGCCAGCACCGAATGGAATCCGCGCTTTTCGATGTTGGTCATGTGCACTTCGATGTACGGCATCGGGATCGCGCGCAGGCAGTCACGCAGCGGGTAGCCGGCGAACAGGAAGGAGGCCGGATTCATCACCACCCCGTCGGTGCCTGCGTCGGCCGCCTGATAGAGGCGGTCGATCGCCGCCGCCTCGCTGTGGGTGTACATGATGTCGAGCGCGTAGCCATGGGTTTGCGCATGCGCCAGCAGCATCGCATCGAGTTCGGCGGCGGTGGTGGTGCCGTAGATCTCCGGCTGGCGGCGTCCCAGGTAGCTCATGTTCGGGCCCTGGATGAGGAGCAGCTTGGTCATGTGGAAACTCCCGGCATCAGGTTTCATGGGCTGACGTGCCGCCAAGCGCCTGGCGTATGGCGGCCGTCATGGTGGCATGGCGATAGGGTTTGGTGATGTAGCCATCGGCGCCGAGCAGGACGCCCTTGGCGATATCGGCGCGTTCGGTGCGGCTGGTCACCATGACCACGCGCACATCCTTCATGTCGGGGTGGGCGCGCACCTTTTCGAGGATCGTGAAGCCGTTGACGTCCGGCAATTCGACGTCTAGCAGGATCAGGTCGGGATAAGGCAGGCGATTGAGTACCTCAAGCACGCCGGCGCGATTCCGGGCGACTTCCACGGTGTGGCCCTCGCGCGTGGCGATGGCGTTGAGCAGGGCCGCTTGCGCGTTGTCGTCCTCGACGATCAGGACCCGTCGGGCGCCGCCGGCTGCGGGCGGCGCGGTGGGCGGCTGCATGAAAAAGCCGCGGCGCTCGATGGCCTGCATGTTGCCCGTGGCCTCGAGCACCGCCATCTGGGATGTCTTGAGCAGTTCCTTCGCGGGGGTTTTTGCTTCGGCCTTGACGTTGGCGCGCATCCACTGGCTCACCTCGGCAGCGGCTTTCTTGAACTCCGGATCGCCGGTCACCTGCACGTAGCCCTCGTAGGCATAGCTGCTCGTTTGCGTGGCCTCGTAACGTTCCACGGGCTCGATGTACCTCAGGCGCGCGAGTTCGCTCGCCCACATGCCGAGGTCGTTGCCGGAGACGTGGGCGAACTGCTTCTTCAAGTCGGCAAGCGTTCGCTTGCCGTCGATCGCCGTCAGGAACTGGCGAAATGCCGTCGAAAGCCGGGAGCGCGGATCGAACTGCTCATCGATGCCGGCTCGGGTCTTGACGAAAACGGTGTCTAGGTCCATGCGAGAGCGCTGCCCCGGGTATCGGGTTTGATTTCCGGATTCTAGGGCCTGCCGCCGCATCCGGAAAAACGCCGGGCCGGCTTCACGGATCGGCGTCGATAGCGGCCAGGGCGGCGGCGATGGGCGCGACTTCGCGCGGCCGCACCAGCCGGTCGACTTCGCGGCCGTCGCGCATGAACACCAGGGTGGGCCAAAGCCTGATGCCGAACGAGCGTCCGAGCGGACGGCCGCGCCCGTCCTCGATCTTGAAGTGCCGCACGCCGGGATGCGCGCGCATCGCCGCGGCGATCGGCTCGCGCGCCGCGCGGCAGTGCCCGCAGGTCGGGCTGCCGAACTCGACCAGTGCGGGACCGGCCAGGGTGTCGAGTTCGGCGCGCTCTGGGGCGGCGGCCGTGTAGGTATCGTTGAAGCTCATGGCGTGCGTGCGGTGTCTGGATGCGCCCTTGATTGTGGCGCGAATTCAGGCGGCCCGTCGGCGCGCGCGCCCTGGCACGGCGCTGCCGCTATGCCGCGCCCGGTGGCGCGCCGCCAGTTGCTCGGCCTGCGCCACCGTGGTCCATTGATCGCGGTCGCCCTGAAACACCAGGGCAGGCGGGCGATGCAGCTTTTCGCCGCGCTCGATGGCCAGGGCGGGCGTGGCCTCCAGTTGGGTCGCCTCGTCGCCGAAGAAGGTCGCGTGGCTCATGACCAGTGCCTGGTCGCCTGCCGCGCGCGCGGATGCCGATGACAAAAGCCGATATATTTATCGCCGCCGCGCCGGCGGGAGCGCCATTTCACAGGGGGCAGGATTGGTTCGCAAGGACGATTTCGTCTGGTTGCTCGCCGCGATCTGCCAGTTGCTGCACCGGCCTTTCGATGCCGCACTCGCCCTGCAGGCCTATCCGCCGCCCCATGACCGGCAGCGCATCCGCGCGGCCCTGGCGGAGCTGGGACTGCGCAGCAGCGAAGCCGCCGGGCTGCCCGCGCCGCGCTCGCCCATGCCTTGCGTGG
>CANGUJ010000176.1 GCA_947456845.1 Burkholderiales bacterium
CGCTTACCGGCGAAAGCGAGGCCGTCCTGAAGGACCCCGCCACGCTGCCCGGCCCGGCTCCGCTGGCGGAGCGCGTCAACATGGTGTTCAAGGGTACCGCAGTCGTGCAGGGGACCGGTGCGGCAGTAGTCTGTGCCACCGGCATGGGCACCGAGATGGGAGCCATCGCGCACCTGCTCAACACCATTCCGGAAGAGGCCACGCCCTTGCAGAAGGAGGTGCGCCAGATCGGCCGCACGCTGGGAATCGCCGTGCTGGTGATTGTCGCGGTGGTGGTGGCCGCGGCGCTGGTCATGACCGACGTGAAGAGCGGCGCCGACGTGGTGACGATATTGCTGCTGGGCGTATCGCTCGCCGTCGCCGCGGTTCCGGAGGGGCTGCCGGCGATCCTTTCCCTGGTGCTGGCGCTGGGCGTGCAACGCATGGCCGAGCGCAACGCGATCGTCAAGAAGCTTTCATCGGTCGAATCGCTGGGCTCGGCGTCGGTGATCTGCTCCGACAAGACCGGCACCCTGACCCGTTCGGAGATGACCATCGTGTGCGTGCTGACCGCCTCGGGCAGCACCAGCGTGGAAGGCGTCGGCTATTCGCCGGAAGGGCGCATCCTGCATCAGGGCCGGGCGCTGGATGCCGGCGCCCTGCACAGCGAACTCGTCGTCATGCTGAGCGGCGGCAGCCTGGCCGGCAACGCCGACCTGCGGCGCTCACCCGATGGCAACTGGGTGATACACGGCGACCCGACAGAGGCGGCCTTTCTGGTGGCCGAGCGCAAGCTCGGGGCACACGAGCGGCGCAGGCGGCGCTTCGAGCGGATTGGCGACATCCCGTTCACCTCCGACCGCAAGATGATGTCCACCCTGGCTCTTGACCTGGAGCATGCCGGCATGCGGGTCATCATCGCCAAGGGCGCGCCGGACGTGCTGCTGGCGCGTTGCGATCGCATCCGCGTGGGCATGGACGTGCTGTCCCTGACCGACCAGTGGCGCAGCCGCGCGCTGGCCGACGTGGACGAAATGTCTGACGCGGCCCTGCGTACCCTCGCGGTGGCTTACCGTCCCCTCGAACCCGGCGAGGACGCTAGCGACGGCGCGGCGCTGGAGCGCGACCTGATCTTTGTCGGCAGCGTCGGCATCATCGACCAGGCGCGCCCCGAAGCAGCGGCGGCCATAGCGGAGGCGCAGCGCGCCGGCATCCGCGTCATCATGATCACCGGCGACCATCCACGTACCGCCGCGAAGATTGCCGCCGATCTCGGCATCCCGCTCGGCGGCGCCGTGGCGCTCACCGGTGCCGACCTGGACCGGCTGGACAAGCCGGGGCTGGCCGAGGCGGTGCGCCGCACCGCGGTGTTCGCCAGGGTCGCGCCGGCGCACAAGCTCCTGATCGTGGATGCGCTGCGCGCCCAGGGCCAGGTGGTCGCCATGACCGGCGACGGCGTGAACGACGCACCGGCGCTCAAGGCCGCCGATATCGGCGTCGCCATGGGCGTGTCCGGGACCGAGGTGACCAAGGAGGCCGGCAAGATGATCCTCGCCGATGACAATTTCGCCACCATCGTCGCGGCGGTGCGCGAGGGCCGCAGCATCCTCGACAACATACGCAAGTTCCTGCGCTATCTGCTGTCATCCAACATGGGCGAGGTGCTGACGGTGTTCATCGCGGTGCTGGGCGCACGCGCGCTCGGCTTGACCGACGCCAGCGGCGCGGTGGTGCTGCCGCTGCTCGCCACGCAGATCCTGTGGATCAACCTGATCACCGATTCCGCGCCGGCACTGGCCATGGGTGTCGACCCGCCCGGCGCCGACGTCATGGACCGCCAGCCGCGCCGTCCTGACGAGCGCATCATCGACGCGCGCATGTGGTGGGGTGTCCTGCAAATGGGCGCCGTGATGGCTTTTTCCACCTTGCTGACGCTCGATCTGCTGCTGCCCGGCGGCTGGCTGGCCGGCGACCAGAGCCTGGAAACCGCACGCACCGCCGCCTTCACGGTGCTGGTGCTGGCGCAGTTGTTCAATGCCTTCAACGCCCGTTCCGAAACCGCGAGCGCGTTCCGGGGCTTGTTCGACAACCGCTGGCTATGGGCCGCGGTTGCCTTGGGCGTGCTGCTGCAGGTCGCGGTGGTGGAATGGTCGTGGTTGAACGCGGCATTCGGCACCGTGCCGTTGAGCGGGCAACAGTGGGTGTTGTGCGCGGCCCTGGGCAGCGCCGTTCTCTGGGTCGGCGAACTGCGCAAGCTCTGGCTTCGTGGTACGGATGCAATGCGCATCCGGCCGCACCATGCCGGTATACCCCGCGCCTGATGGCAAGCCGGTATCGAGAAACGGAAAACCCGAATGGAATTTGCCCTGCATTTGCTCAACGGAGGCGCCGGCAGCCTGGCCTCGTACCTGGCCGCGCATGTGCTGCTGTGCCTGCTGCCGGCGTTCTTCATCGCCGGCGCCATGGCCGCGCTGATCCCCAAGGCCAGCATCACACGCTGGCTGGGCCGCAACACCCCGGCATATGTGTCCTATCCCGCGGCGGCGGCGGCGGGTTCGCTGATCGCGGTTTGCTCGTGCACCATCGTGCCGCTCTTCGCCGGGATCTACCGCAAGGGTGCCGGCATCGGCCCGGCGATCACCTTCCTGTTCTTCGCCCCGGCCGGCAACATCATGGCGCTCGCCTATACCGGCAGTGTCCTCGGGCCGGATTTCGCGGTGGCGCGCCTGGTGCTGTGCCTGCTGTTCGGGATCGGCATCGGCGTGCTGATGGCCGTGATCTTCTGGCGCGACGACGCCAGCCACGACGTCCAGACCGATACCCTGTTCGCCGGGCAGGCCACGATTTCCCGCGCCGCGCTGGGTGTGCTGTTGGCGCTGGTCGCGGTATTGATCGCCGGCACCCTGAAATTGTGGCCGCTGACGGCGACCTTGCTTTCCTTCGATTTGCCGCTTCCCTGGGCGCAGGCCTGGCAGGCCACCTTGTTCCAGTGGGTGCCGTTCGACGCATCGAAGGGCGAGGAGGGCGTGAGTTTCCAGGGTTCCGTGCTGATCGTCCTTTTGCTCCTGATCGCCGCGACCGCCTGGAAGGGGCTGGACAACATCATCGAAGGTGCCAACCTCTGGACCTGGGTGGCCCTGGGGCTGGCCGCTGCCACATTGCTGATGGCTGCGCTGCGCCTCGCACCGAACCCGGGCGGGCTGGAAGTGGGCCTCACCGGGCGCGCTGTCGCGGTGGCGCTGACGCAGTGGGCCGTGTGGCACTTCGCACGGCAGTTGGCTGCCGACGACTGGCGCTCCTGGCTGTGGGAGGCTTGGCGCTTCGTCAAGCAGATCTTCGTGTTGCTGGTGGTGGGCGTTTTCGTGGTGGGCATGGTGCGCCAGGTGATCCGCCCGGAATGGATTGAAAACCTGGCCGGCAGCAACACGGTGCTGGCCAATGCGGTGGCGGTGGGCTTCGGGGTGTTCATGTACTTCCCGACGCTGGTGGAGGTGCCGGTGGCGCGCATGTTCCTGGACCTCGGCATGCATCCCGGCCCGCTGCTGGCCTACCTGATGGCCGACCCCGAACTCAGCCTGCAAAGCATGTTGATGGTGGCCGCAGTGATCGGACGCAAGAAAACCGCGGCCTACGTGGGCCTGGTGGCGCTGTTCAGCATGGGCGCCGGCCTGCTGTACGGTGCCTGGAAAGACGGGCTCGGCTGGGGCACCCTGACCCTGGTGCTGGGCGCGGTACTGGTCGTGTTGTCGGTTGGATTGGCTTTCCTGAGGCGGCGCCAATCCGCAACCCCTGCCTAGCCATTCGCCTCAAACTCGCAAGGAGAAAAACCATGTTGACTGTGAAGATCCTCGGTTCAGGTTGCGCCAATTGCAGGAAGCTCGAAGCGGTCGCGCGCGAGGCGGCCGCCTCCGCCAACCTTGAGGCCGAGTTTGTCAAGGTCACCGACATGAAGCAGATCATCAGCTACGATTTGCTATCGACGCCGGGCCTGGTCGTCAACGAAAAGCTCGTCAGCAGCGGCCGCATTCCGACCGTGGCCGAAGTGCAGGGCTGGCTGCGGGCTTGACCCGGGCACACGCGCATATCTAACCTCAAGACATCGACAAGACCGGCATGAAAGTAGGCATCAACGGCATGGGGCGCATCGGCCGCCTCGCACTGCGGGCCGCGATGGGCGCGGCGGAGCGCCAGCCGGACGACCCGCGCGCCGGCAACCGGCTCGACGTGGTGCATCTGAACGAAATCAAGGGTGGGCCCGCTGCAACTGCGCACCTGCTGGCCTTCGATTCCGTGCAGGGCAAATGGCGCGCCGATATCCTCGCCAAGGGCGCGGGCGCGGTCCTGATCGACGGCAGGAAGCTCGGCTTTTCCGCACACGCCGCTCCGGCCGAGATCCCGTGGGGCGACCTCGGGGTGGACCTGGTGCTCGAATGCACCGGCAGGTTCCTGACGCCCGAGACCATACAAGGGCATCTGGAGCGCGGTGCCAAGCGCGTGATCGTGGCCGCGCCGGTCAAGGTGGGCCAGGTGCTCAACATCGTGGTGGGTGTCAACCACCAGCTGTACGACCCGGCGCGCGACCGCATTGTCACCGCGGCATCATGCACCACCAATTGCCTGGCGCCGGTGGTCAAGGTGGTGCACGAGAACATCGGCATCCGCCACGGCCAGATCACCACCATCCACGACCCGACCAACACCAACCTGGTGGTCGACGCGCCGCACAAGGACCTGCGGCGCGCCCGCAGCGCCATGCAAAGCCTGGCACCCACCACCACCGGCAGCGCCACCGCCATCGCGCTGATCTATCCGGATCTCAAGGGCAAGCTGAACGGCCACGCAGTGCGCGCACCGGTGCTCAACGCCTCACTCACCGATTGCGTGTTCGAGCTTCAGCGGGCCACCACGGTGGAGGAGGTCAACGGTCTTTTTGAAGCGGCAGCGAGCGGGCCGCTGGCCGGCATACTGGGCTACGAGATCCGCCCGCTGGTCAGTGCGGACTACGCACGTGACACGCGCAGTTCGATTGTCGATGCGCTCTCCACCATGGTCACTGACGGAACGCTCCTCAAGGTGTACGCCTGGTACGACAACGAGATGGGCTATTCCTGCCGCATGGTGGACCTGGCCTGCCACATGGCGGAGGTCGGACTCTGACATGACGGGTTCCGCCAGCAGTGTTCCGGCGGCAAGCCATGCCGCACGCAATTACGCCATCGTCACCGCGGCCTACTGGGGCTTCACGCTCACCGACGGCGCGCTGCGCATGCTGGTGCTGCTGCATTTCTACAAGCTGGGCTATTCGCCGTTCACCCTGGCGTTCCTGTTCCTGTTGTACGAGGCAGCAGGGGTGCTCGCGAACCTGATCGGCGGCTGGCTGGCAACGCGTTTCGGCATCGCGCGCATGCTGACCGTGGGCCTGCTCATGCAGATCGCCGGTTTCACGCTGTTGTCCCTGCTCAACCCGGCCTGGACCGCGGCGATGTCGGTAACCTGGGGGGTGATGGCGCAGGGCATCTGCGGCGTGGCCAAGGACCTCACCAAGACCGCCAGCAAATCCGCCATCAAGATCACCCAGGCGGAGGCCAGGCAGCAGGGCGGCGGCCAGTTGTTCAAGTGGGTAGCATGGTTCACCGGCAGCAAGAACGCCATGAAAGGCTTCGGCTTTTTCCTCGGTGGCGTGCTGCTGCAAGGTCTGGGCTTCCAGGGTTCGTTGTGGGCCATGGCCGCGCTGCTGGGGCTGGTGCTGTTGGGCGTGGTGGCGAGCCTGCCACCGATGATGGGCAGGGCCAAGGCATCCAGATCGGCAAAGGCACTGTTTGCAAAGAACCCCGGCATCAACGCGCTGGCGGCGGCGCGCGTGGTGTTGTTCGGCGCGCGGGATGTCTGGTTCGTGGTGGGTGTTCCGGTGTTCCTGTATTCGGTGGGTTGGACCTTCACCATGGTGGGGGGATTTCTGGCGGCCTGGACCATCGGTTACGGGCTGGTACAGGCGTTGGCGCCGCAGATCGTCAGGCGCAGCGAGGACGGGCTCAGCCGCGAAGTGCCGGCGGCGCGGCTGTGGTCCCTGCTGCTGGCGCTGATCCCGGTCGCCATTGCGCTGGCGGTATGGTTCAAGGTGGATCATCTGCAATGGTGGGTGGTGATCGGTTTGAGTGTCTTCGGCTTCGCGTTCGCGGTGAATTCGTCCGTGCACAGCTACCTGATCCTGGCTTATGCCGGGTCAGAGAAAGCTGCAGAGGACGTCGGCTTCTACTACGCCGCCAATGCCCTTGGCAGGTTCTTCGGTACCCTGATGTCCGGTCTCCTGTATCAGTGGGGGGGGCTGCTGTATGCGCTGATCGGCTCGGCGGCAATGTTGTCGATCTGCTGGCTGGCCACCCTGAGGTTGCCGATGCGCTCGGCGGCACCCAGCCCTGCGGGTCGGGATCGGTAATCCTGGCGCGAGGCGCGACCCGCCGCGCGGCCTGTCACAAGGGCAGCATATACGGGTGGCAGGATGGGTATCTCCTGGCTCACGCAAAAGGCAGGCGCGCCAAGCACATCCTGCTGCGCTTCGACCTGGGCGCCATCTACTTCTTCATCGCGGGCAGCTAGACGCCGTTCGCCCAGGGCGCTGTCGGTGGAAACGTTGGTCGGGTGATGTTCGGCCTGGTTTGGTCGCTCGCCTTCGCGGGCGCAAGGCCGGCCGGCGTAAAGACAGAGGAGTTCTTGCGGAGAACTACGCGGCTTTGCGGCGGCGGGCGATGCCGCCGATCAGGGCCAGGCCGGCGAGCAGCATGGCATAGGTTTCGGGCTCCGGTACCGCGGCGGGGGAGCCGATTTCGTTGACGCCGTTGGCCGCGACGAAGGCACCATTGGTTCCGATGATGCTCAGCGCCGACAGGGTCAGGTTGTTGGCGCCGACCGCGTTGTCGAAGGTAGGGAAAGAGGGGCCGCTGGGCGAGGCGCCGAAAGACACGCTGGCCTGCAGCACGCCGCTCGCGTTGAACAAGTTCACCGCGTCGCCGCCGGTGCCCAGGCCCACCCCCGTACCCGAATAACGGCCGATCTGCAGCCCGGCCGGCGCGGCCGCACCGAACCAGAGGGTCTTGAATTGCGCGCTCTTGTCGGTGGCGCTCTCGATGAAGATCACCGATTCGCCCGGCGCGATGGCGGTGACGCCGACGAGCGCGACCGAATTCGCGAACGCGTTGGAGTTGTCATCCATTTTCCAGCCGCTGATGTTGACTGTCCCGGAGCCGAAATTGGTGACTTCGAACCAGTCGGCTGCAAGCGTCGAGTTGCCGCTGCCCCATGGCGCCACTTCGGTGATGCGCACCTGGGCAGAGGCGGAGACGGCGCATGCGGCAGCGAGCGTGGCGGTAGCGATGGATTTGAGCAGATTCATGGCGGTTCTCCTGTGGGCGTCCGGGTGGTGCGGTGTTGGGGCGGTACGGGTGCTGCAGATGTCGATTGAGGGGGGCGGGTGCGGGTCGGTCACGCGCGCCCGGCGCGCCGCCGCGCGGCGGCGCCGAGGAGAGCGAGCCCTGCGAGCAGCAGTCCGTAGGCGGCCGGCTCGGGTACCGGCGCATAGACGAAAAGCGAGGACGAGTAGGCGCTGGTGCCGAAATCGCCGTTGTCGGACACCAGGTAGATGTAGCCCCGGTCATCCATGGTGACACCCTC
>CANGUJ010000177.1 GCA_947456845.1 Burkholderiales bacterium
CAGACCTTCGGCAAGTGGGGCATTGCCTCCGGGCCCTACCTGGTGCTGCCGTTCCTCGGTCCGTCCAGCTTCCGCGACGGTTTCGGGACGCTGCTCTACGCCTACCTGGACCCGGTCTGGGCGGACCATGTGGCCACGCGCAACACGGCTTTTTCGCTGCGCATGGTCAACCGTCGCGCGGACCTGCTCGACGCCACCAACGTGCTCGAAGAGGCGGCGCTGGACAAGTACTCCTTCGTGCGTGACGCCTACCAGCAGCGCCGGCGCGGCATGATCGAGGAGGAGCGCAGCGAGGCGCCAACAAAGGGCGCGGTGGCGCCTTTCCTGCCGGTGCCCATCGTGAACGCGGCGGACAGTCCCGCCAGCCCCCTGCCTGCCGACCTGTGGGTCGGCGACGCCAACCAGCGCACCGACGCCACCGAGGCCGCCGCCACGCGCGGCGACGCTGCGCAAGACGCCGCAGCCCGGGAGGACAGCTTGCGTATCATTGCAGGACTTGCCGACTAACGCATGCCCCGGCAAAGCCGGGGGCCCGCGAATGTGAGCCGCTCGAAGCGGCTGTTCGGGGTACGCTGACGCGGCCCCGCACTGACGCGGCCCCGCATTGTCGGGGTCAATGTTGCGCGGCGATCAAGGAGGTGGGGACGATTTCTTGGACTACTTGGAGGAGTAGTTCATGTATTCGTACGCGGATCGGCCTCGCGCCGTGCGGCTTCACATCAAGCTCGGCAAACGGCTTGGTTTGACAGTTCGCCAGTTCGGCTACCCGACCAAGGACGCGCTTAAGGCTTGGCGCCGTGAGTTCGAGATGCGGCAGGCTTTGTCCACCGGGTACAGGCGGTAGCCGGTGTACGCAGATTCTCACAAGGCCCTGGCGATCCGGCATTTCCTTGCTGATCATGGCCGCTGCCCGCTCGCCACGGCCGCTTGTGTTTTTGTCGTCGGACTCAGCGACTTCCGAAGCATGAATTGTGCGTAGATCGCTGTTGCGTGCCGGACCGCCTGCCAACGAGTACTAACTGAACTGGTCATCCCCATGAAGACCGCCAAGGCCTGAGCTGCGGGGTTGCGCAGCCGCTTTTGAGCTTCGCCCGCCGGGTCATCGAGTAGATGTGCCGGGCAGCGCTCGCGGTCGGAAGGCGAGGATTGACAGGGCAATCGGGCTTAGGTAGCATGGTTTGTGAATAAACCAATGTTTCATTAGCAAACCAAGCGCGTTCCGGTCCCCTCTCAAACCGTCTCCTTCGCCCGCCTGCCATTCCGTGTCCGTCACTGAGACCGAAGTCGACCGCTATACCGTTCCCGGGCTGGAGCGAGGCTTGCGCATTCTCGGTGAATTCAGCCGGCGCGAGCCGGAACTGACGGCACCCGAATTGGCGCGGCGCCTGGGCGTGCCGCGTTCAACCGTGTTTCGGCTTCTGGTCACGCTGGAGAACATGGGCTTTGTCGAACGCACCCGGGACGGTCGCTCCTACCGCCTGGGGCTTGCCGTCCTGCGGCTGGGGTTCGATTATCTGGGTTCGCAGGACATGGTGGAGCTCGGGCGGCCGTTGCTGGAGTCGCTGCGCGACGAAACCGGCTGCGCCGCCAGCCTGGTGGTGCGAGACGGGCGCGATGTGGTCTACCTGCATCGCGCGCCGTCGCGGTCTCCTTTTTCCACCACCGTGTCGGTCGGCACCCGCCTGCCCGCTCACGCCACGGTGCTCGGACATGTGTTGCTGGGCGATCTGTCGCTGGCGGACCTCAAGGCCCTGTATCCGGAAAAGCGCCTCGAGGCGCGCAGCGCCAGCACGCCGACCGATGCAGGGGCCCTGTTCGAACTGGTGCAACGCATCCGTACCCGTGGGTGGGTGCTGGCCGAGGGTTTTTTCGAATCGCACATCTGCACCGTGGCCGCGCCGGTGCGCGACCAGGAAGGGCGCATCGCCGCCGCCATCGGCATCACCATTCCCGGCAGCGACATCCCGGCGGAAAAGCGCGATGAATTCGTGGCGGCCGTGCGGGCGAGCGCCGAGCGCCTATCCCTGATGCTGAATTTCCGTCCTGAACCCGCGCCGCACCCGGTTGTGGTGCCGCTGCGGCGGGCGCGCGCATGAGCGCCGCCTGCCGTGCCGCCCGCCTGGTGTCGACACGGCGCCTGCCAGGGGCGCGGATACCGCCCGGCCCACCGTCACCCCACCGCCTTTTCACCCTCACGCGTACCGAAAGGAAAACCGCATGAAGCAGAACCGTAGACGTGCCCTGGCCGCCCTGGCCGCTGCCTGTATCGCCACCGGCGCCGGCGAGGCGGTTGCGCAAGCCTGGCCTGCCAAACCCATCACCATCGTGGTGTCGTATCCCGCCGGCGGCGACACCGACGCCATCGCGCGTGCCTATGCCGAAAAGCTTTCCGCGCGCCTGGGCCAGCAGGTGATCATCGACAACCGGCCGGGCGCCTCAGGCACGATCGGCAATTCGTATGTCGCGAAGTCCGCGCCCGACGGCTACACGCTCCTGTTCACGCCCTCGACCTTCCCGATCGCGCAGCATGTGCTCAAGGTGGCGCCGGCGGTCGCGCACGACGTGGTCAAGGACTTCACCCCCATCATCAAGAGCGGCAACATCCCGCTCCTGGTGGTCACCGCGCCCGCTACCGGCATCAAGGACATGAAGCAGTTCATCGCCGAGGCCAAGGCGGGCAAGCCGTTCACCTATGGCAGCCCCGGCAGCGGTTCACCGATGCACATCGCCGGCGAAATGCTCAACAAGTCGGCCGGCCTCAAGGTCACCCATGTGCCCTACAAGGGCGTGGCGCCGGTGGTGACCGACGCGCTGGGCGGCCATGTGACCGTGGGCTGGATCACGCCCGGCGCGGTGGGCCAGCATGTGAGCACCGGCAAGCTGATCCCCCTGGCGGTGGGCGAACGCGCGCGCACCAAGCTCATGCCCAATGTGCCGACCCTGATCGAACTCGGCTACAAGGACCTCGACGTCAGCGCCTGGATGGGGCTGCTCGGCCCGCGCGGCCTGCCGGCTGACATCGTGCGCACCATCAACGCCCATTTCAACGAAGTGCTGAAGATGCCCGACATCGCCGCACGCATGGCCCAGCTGGGCATCGAGCCGGTCGGCGGCGAACCTGCCGTGCTGGCGCGGCAGATTTCCAGTGACGACGAGACCTTCGGCCGCCTGATCAAGGAATTCGGCATCAAGTCCGAGTAGGCCGTCCGCAGGCATGGGCGGCGCCGCCTCCTGCCGCGGGGGCGGGCTGCCGACGACAAGGAAACCAACGCGATGGATTTCAATCCTTACCTCAAGCCCTGGCAGGCGTCCCAGCCCAACAACGTGGCCGGCAAGGGGCAGATCGAAGTACCTGGCCAGGTGCCCAACATCGTCTGGCAAAACCGCGCCGCCGTGCCGAGCGACTACGAAAACGCCCTCGGCGACGCGCTGGAAAAGGTGTTCGCCGGCGGCGCGGATACGCTCGAGCAGGTGGTCGCGGGCCTCAACGCACTGGCCTTCCGCACCGCCGCCGGCGAACCGTGGACCGCGCAAACATTCACCGCCGAGATGGCGCGCCTGGGCGCCTGACCGGCAAGGACCCAAGACATGGAACCCGTCATCGAGCGCGACCCCGCCGCCGGCGGCGCCGAGCGCATCCTTGCCACCGGCATCCGCGACCTGTGGTATCCGGTGTGTCCGGCCTGGAAGGTGCAGAACGCACCCATCGGCATCACCCGCCTGGGCGAGCGCATCGTCATCTGGCGCGACGGCCAGGGCCGCGTGCATGCCCTGGAAGACCGCTGTCCGCATCGCGGCGCGCGCCTTTCGCTGGGCTGGAATCTCGGCGACCGCGTGGCCTGCTGGTACCACGGCATCGAGGTCGACGGCGCCGGCACGGTCAGGCAGGTCCCGGCCTCGGCCAACTGCCCGCTCGAAGGCAAGGCCTGTGTGAAAAGCTACCCGGTCGAGGAACATGCCGGCGCGGTGTTCCTGTGGTTCGGCATCGACCCCGCGGCGCCGCCCGCGCCGCTCGACCTGCCGCTGGAGCTCAACTCCGAGGAATACTCCCACTTCCTGTGCATGTCCAACTGGAGCACCAGTTACCGCTATGCCATCGACAACGTGATGGACCCGATGCATGGCGCCTACCTGCATGCGGCCTCGCATTCCATGGCCGACGGCGACAAGCGCTCCGAGATGCGGGTGCGCAAGACGCCGACCGGCCTGGTGTTCGAGAAGGTCGGGCAGCGCGACGTCAATTTCGACTGGGTCGAGATCGGCGAGTCCGGCTGCATGTGGCTGCGCCTGACCATTCCATACCAGAAGCGCTTCGGCCCCGGCGGCAGCTTCGGCATCGTCGGCTTCGCCACGCCGGTCGACGAACGCCATTGCCAGGTGTATTTCTGGCGTACCCGCAAGGTTGCCGGCTGGCAGCGCGACGTCTGGCGCTTCATGTACCGCAACCGCCTGGAGGGACTGCACTGGGCCGTCCTGGAGCAGGACCGCTGGGTGCTGGAATCCATGCCGGAGGACGCGCGCGAACGCGAGTTCCTCTACGAGCACGACATGGGGCTGGCCCGGGTGCGCCGCCTGCTGGAGAAGAAGGCGGCCGACCAGGCCCGCGCCCGGGCAGCGCTGGCGGCCGCGGCCTAGCGCGCGCTTCGCGCGCCCGACCGGACAAACACCCATGAGCCAATCCACCATCGGGCGCGACACGCCCCAGGTCACCGCGCGCGAAAAACTCAACGGCCGCGCCCTGTATGCCGGGGATATCAAGCAGCCGGGCATGCTGCATGCCCGGGTGCTGAGAAGCCCCTATCCGCATGCGCGCATCGTGCGCATCGACACCGCGGCGGCGCGCGCCCTGCCCGGGGTGCGCCTGGTGGTCACCGGCGCCGACACGCCGGCCAAGCTCACCGGCGTGCACCGCAAGGAGCACCGCATCCTCGCCGTGGATATCGTGCGCCATGTCGGCGAGGAGGTCGCCGCCGTGGTCGCCACAAGCGAGGACATCGCGCGCGACGCGCTCGACGCAATCGAGGTCGAGTACGAGGAACTGCCAGCCGTGCTCGACCCCGACGCCGCCCTGGCCGAGGGCGCCCTGGAGGTGCATGCGGGCATGAAGAACCGCGCCTACGAGATGAGGATCGACTACGGCGATGTCGAGGCCGGATTCGCGCGCGCGGCCCACGTATATGAGGCGACCTACCACGCGCACTCGCAGTATCCCGGTTACATGGAGCCGATGGCCACCGTGGCGGCCATGGGCGGCGACGGCCGGCTCACGGTATGGACCTCCACGCAGTCCGTGTTCCTCGCCCGCGCGCGGTATGCCGAGGCGCTCGAGATGCCGGTCTCCAAGGTGCGGGTGATCCAGGCCACCACCGGCGGCGGTTTCGGCGGCAAGATCGTCGAGGAGTGCAACAGCCTGATCACCGCCTTCCTGGCCAGCCGCCTGGACCGCCCGGTGCGCCTGGTCAACAACCGCCTGGACGATTTTCAGGGCGCGCGCGCCAGCGTGCCCGAGCGGGTGCGCCTGAAGATCGGCGTCGACGCCGACGGCATCATCGTCGCCAAGGAAGTCGAGATCACGGCCGAGTGCGGCGCCTACCAGGGCCTGACCGCGCACGTCATGTACGTCACCGCGATGCGCAGCGACAACATGCACCGCATCGCCAATGTGCGCACCCGTGCCATCCTGGCTTACACGCACAACCCGCCGCGCGGGGCGTTCCGCGGCTTCGGTGGGCAGCAGATGGGTTTCGCGCTCAATTGCCATATGGACGTGCTGGCCGAAAGGCTCGGCATGGACCCGATCGAGCTGCATCGACGCAACGCCATCGGCCAGGGCGAGGTGAGCGTGCACGGCTGGAAAATCGGCTCCACCGGCATGCTGCAATGCCTGGAGCAGGTGCGTGGCGCCATCGACTGGGACGAAAAGAGGCGCCGCCCCAGGGACACCGGCTTGCGGCGGCGCGGCATCGGCATGGCGGCGGCCATGCATGTCTCGGGCAACCGCACGATCGGAAACTGGGACGGCTCGACCGTGACGCTCAAGATCAGCGAGGACGGCCGCGCCACCGTGCTGACGGCCGAATGCGACATGGGCCAGGGCGCCTACACCGTCCTCGCACAGATTTGCGCGCATGAACTCTCGATTCCTGTCGAGCATGTGACCGTCGCCGCGCCGGACACCGACGCCGCCGCCTTCGGCATCGGTTCGCTCGCATCCAGGGTGACCATCGTCGCCGGCAACGCCATGGTGCGCGCGGCGCGCGAAGCGCGCGACAAGCTCATCGCGCTGGCCGCGGAAAAGCTCGAAGCCGCGCCGGCCGACCTGGAGGCGGTCGACGGGTGCGTGCGCCTGAAGGGCGTGCCCGACCACAAGCTCACCTACGCGGAACTGGCGCGCATGCATATTTTCCGCAAGGGCGGCGAGGGCCTGCAGGTGCGCACCACCTGGGATGCGCCGACCGAGCAGCCCGATCCCAGGTACTTCGGTAACGTGGCACCGGCGCATTCCTTCGCGGTGCAGGCGGTGGAGGTGGAGGTCGATACCGAGACCGGCCAGGTGCGCGTGGTCGACACCTTTGTGTCGGACGATTGCGGGCGTGCGTTGAACCCGATGGCGATCCACGGCCAGACCGCCGGCGCGGTGGTGCAGGCGATCGGCTGGACGCTCTACGAGGAACTGCAGTACGAGGGGGGCCGCCTGATGAACGGCAACTTTGCCGACTACACCATGCCCCTGGCGCGCTCGGTGCCCGACATCCGCACCGGCATCGTCGAGTCCAACGACCCCACCGGACCGCTGGGGGCGAAGGGCGCCAGCGAGACCGCCATCGTGCCGGGCGCCGCGGCGATCGCCAACGCGGTGTACGACGCCATCGGCGTTCGCATCACCGCCCTGCCGATCACGCCACAAAAGGTGCTCGCCGCCCTGGCCGCGCAAGGCGGCGCCGCCGCCCCGAAAGCGCAGGGCCGCCATGCGTGAATTCGAGTTCCTCGAGCCGGCCGATGTGGCCGAGGCCAGCCGCATGCTGGCGGCCCACGGCGACGCCTGTCGCGCGTATGCCGGCGGTACCGGCCTGCTGCTCGCCATGCGGCAGCGCCTGGTATCCCCGACCCACCTGGTATCGCTGTCGAGCATCGCGGCCCTGAAGGGCGTGACTTTCGACGCGCGCGGCGGACTGCGCATCGGCGCCTTGACCCGCCACGCCGAACTTGCGGCCGCCCCGGAGGTCGTGCGGCACTATCCGATGCTCGCCCGCATGGCGGCGCATCTGGCCAATCCGCAGGTGCGCAACCAGGGCACGCTGGGCGGCAATCTGTGCTACGCCGACCCGGCCACCGACCCGCCCACCTGCCTGCTCGCGCTGGGCGCGGAGATCGAGATCGGCTCGTCGCGCGGCACCCGGCGCCTGGCGTTGGGCGATTTCTTCGTCGACTATTACACCACCGCCCTCGAGGCCGATGAACTGCTGGTGGCCGTGCATGTACCGGCACCCGCGCCGGATGCGATCGGGTGCTACACGCGCTTCCTGCGCACCAGCGCCGAGCACCGCCCGCTGGTCACCGCGGCGGTGACCGCG
>CANGUJ010000178.1 GCA_947456845.1 Burkholderiales bacterium
CGTCTTCAGCGTGTTTGACCGGCTCGCCAGCCCCATGTTCGCAGCCGCCACCGCAGACATTCGCTCCTTTCTCCTCCGTACCTGCTTTCTGGAACCCGTCACGGCGTCGATGGCCGCCTCCATGACCGGACGTTCCGATTCCGCCGAGCTGCTGGAAACACTGGTTGAGCGCAGCCATTTCATCAGCCGTCTTGCCGGGTCGGTGCCCACCTACCGCTACCACGGGATGTATCGGCGATTTCTTCTTGCGCGCGCGCGCGCATCGATGAGCGACTCGGAGTATCGCGCCGCTGCCACCCTGGCCGCGCGTACGCTGGAGGAGGGCGGACATGCCGGCGCGGCCATCGAATGTCACGCGCGTCATGGCGGCGAACAGGACATCACCCGCATCGTGTTGAAGCACGCGGATTCCCTGCTGGCGAGAGGCCGGGGCGAAGCGCTGCTCGAGTGGCTTCGCCACTTGCCGCCCGACAAATTGCTGACCAATCCGCGCTTGCGCCTGTGCCACGCGTTCGCAATCCTTGAACGGAACCCTCAGGCCTCCAGTGCCGAATTGCGCGAATGCGCCATGCTGTGCGAGGATTCCGGCGATCTCGAAGGTGCCGCACTCGCCTGCGCCGGCCTGATTCAGAGCTATGCGATGACCTTCGGAAATCCCGGCGCGATCGACCCGTGGATCGACAGGCTGCAAAGGTTGGCCGGGGCCGACCCCGACGGATTCTCGCGCCCGCTCGAGCGCCGTATCCTTGCGGCGGCAGGTCTGATCATCCTGCGCAAGCCGGCGAACGTGCTCAGTCGCCGGCTGACGGAGCGCGCGCTGAGAAACCAAGGCGCGGCAGCCGATCCCGAGTCCAGGCTGCAACTGGCCAACCTTGCCCTTGTCGGCCTGTACTGGACCGGCGGCTCGACGGCCGGACAGGAACTGCTGCGCGCCGTCGATGCATCGCTAGACTGGCGCGTCGTCTCGCCGGTGGCGGCGATCCAATGGCGTTTCAGCACGTGTGCCTACCACCATCTCGCGGGGGACATGGATGCCGTCATCGCAGATGCCAAGTCCGGCATCGCGCTGGCGCAGCGTCATGCGCTCCACATGCACGGCGCATTCCTGAACTTCTACGCCGCCCTGGCTCACCTGATGCGCGGCGAATTGGATCAGGCGGAAAGCGCCGTCGACCGCCTTACCGCCGACATGGGACGCCTGCATACGCGCACCGACCGTTACGCCTGGTTCGTCCGCGCCGGCATCGCGCTGGCGCGGGGGGATGCGGCCAAGGCGTGCGAGTTTGGCAGGATGGCGACCAGGGATGAACGACAACAGACGCATCCCGCGTTTCTGCATACCTTCAAGCTTGGCCTGGCCATCGCGTTGCTGGAATCCGGTGATGCGGCGGCATCGCTCGCGGTCTGCGATGAAGTACTCAATTTCGCGCTGGCAATCCCCTGTCCGCCGCTTGAGTGGGGTGGGCGCCTTGCCGCAGCCGAGGCGCGTTTCGTCCTGGGCCGCCGCGATGCCGCGCGCGAGCAGCTTGCGAACGCATTGAGGTGCGCCGTTCGCCATGCTTATGAGATGCCGTTTCCCTTCTGGCGACCGCAGGCGTTCGCGAATCTCATGGCACGGGCAATGGAGGCAGGGATCGAGCAAGACCACGTGCACAAGCTCATCCGTCGCTGGAGGCTGGAAGCGCCCGCGTCCTCCCTCGATGAATGGCCATGGCCCGTGCGGGTGCGTGCGCTCGGGCACTTCGAGGTCGTGATCGACGACAAGCCGTTGATCTTCGCGGGCAAGACTCAGCGGCGCCCGCTTGAACTGCTCAAGGCCATGGTCGCCTACGGCGGGACCGATGTGCCCGAAGCCGCGCTGTGCGACGCCTTGTGGCCCGACGCCGAAGGTAATGCGGCACACAAGAGTCTCGAGATCGCGCTGCACCGGTTGCGCAAACTGCTGCGTCATGACCATGCCATTGTCGTCAAGGGGGGCAAGCTTTCGCTGCGTTCGCAGATTGTTTGGGTAGACATCTGGAGCCTTGAACGCAAGTTTGAGAACGCGCAACAGGCGCTGGCCGCAAGCCAGGCCGACGACCTCGCCCTCGACGCGCCCTTCGGCCTGTATCGCGGGCAGTTCCTGGCCGGCGATGACGACATCCCGTGGGCGGCAAAGGCTCGCTCGCGGCTGCGTGGCCGATGGCGCCAGTATGTGCACGCGTTCGCCGCGCGTTTGCGGGTGCAGGGCCGACTCGCGGACGCGATCCGGATGATCGAGCGCGCGCTGCAGGTCGAACCCGCGGACGAATCCTTGCACTGCGCCTTGATTGCCCTCTGCGGGGAGATAGGCGACCGAGTCGCCGCGGAGCGGGCCTATGTCCGCTGTCGCGAGGCGCTCGCTGTCGAAACCGGCGAAGCCCCTTCGCGCGAAACCGCGGCGGCCTTGAGCGCGGCGCTGTCGGGCAAGGCGGTGTGAAGCCGCACAGATACGGTCATCATAGGCCCCGGCATCAAAGCGCGGGCAGCACGAATCCCGCGCAGCCCTTGGCGACCAGGCTCGCGCCAGAAAACCCGAGCAGCCCGACGGTCACTCTTCTGAAATCCGCGTCGTTGAGCCGGTGAAAGGCGGCTACGCCCAGCCGCGTGAATACCACCACGAACGGAACCAGGCCCGCGAGCAGGGCCCAGAATGCAAGGTCGAGTACGGGCCCGGCAGAGCCACCGGCGAACCCGAGCATCGTCAGCGCGACCACCTGCATGGTGAGGATGTAGGGCCCCAGCAGGGCGCGCTGTCGTTGCTTGCTCAGGCCGATCAGACCCAGCAACCCCACAACAGCGAAGCCCGGAAACGCGGTGAACCCGCCGATGACGCAGCCGACGAAAACCACCGCGAGCGAGGCCAGCGGCGTGGCGGTCTTCAGCTTGAGGCCCTTGGGTGCCAGCATGGACCAACAGGCGTAGGCCGCCAGCACGGCGCCAAACGCGGTAGCCAGGAGGCTTGCCGATAAATCGCGTAGAACCCATAACCCGGCCGGTAATCCAAGCAAGCCGCCCACGATGTAGGGCGCAGGCGCATCCGGAAGCCAGCGATGCAGTGCCGTGGCGCTGATGCCGAGTTCCGTCGAGGCGGCAAGCTGACTGGCGATCGACAAGGCCATCAAAAAAGGCACCGCCTGCGCCGCAGGAATGATCCAAAGCACGGCCGCGCCCACCGCCGAAAAGCCGAACCCTGACAGACCGCTCAGGAAACTCGCCACCGCCAATATGGCCAGAAGCGTCGCGCAGGATTGAGCCCCGATTCCGTAGGACTGGAACAGGAAATCGATCAATTTTCGGTGCCCCGTGCCTTGGCGACAACGATGCGGTTCAAGTGGCGCATGGCCATTCAGCGAGCCGAAGCGGCCCGGTCCGGCCGCGGTCGCGCCAGGCAGTCGTTTACCCGCCTGGGGCCTGAATCCCATTTTTTCTCGCTCACGCGGCGGGTGATGATGCAGGTGAGGTCGCGATCTACATCGCGTCCCCGATACGCCGCCTGCTTGAGCCAGAAGACGGCTTCGTCGCGATCCCGCCTCACAGCCGGGCCGAACATCTCTTGACCCAGCAGGTACATGATGCCGACCCGTTCCTGAGCCTCGGGATGGTCGCGGATGGCTGCCCAGAAGTAATCGTCGAAGGCTTCGCGGAAACGACCGGCCGCAAAGTGAGCCTGTCCGTTGTGCCAGGCCTCTTCGACGCTGGCGACGTAGGTGTCGTCGCGCACTGGGCGCGAACTTGCTTCATGAATGAAACAAGCGAAAACGGCGGCAACTGCAACCGCAAAGGCGTTCTTCATTTGGCGGCACTCCCAACCCGATGGCGGAAGTGTGGGACGGCAGACCCTACCGATTACCTACGCATAGTGCGGGGCCGCGACATGGCATCAACACTTTTGATGACTTTTCACGTCGGTGCGTGTCGTTCCATGGCGGCGCTGCTCATCCCGGCCAGCCGAGGCGCCGCCGCCGTAACCATGCCGGCGTTCGAACAAGCCGCCGGCAAGAGATGGTCAGGGGCGCCCAAGGGAACGGGCGCCGCGTGCGCATGGAATTCCCGCTGTCGAGCACATGGAAGCATTCCGTCGCGCCAAGCGACCTTCTTGGCAGAGAAACTCTCGCGGATCCGCGCGCACTCCCGCCATCAATCGCATGTGATTAAAAACTGCGCTCGACACCCTTTCGGGCGGACGAGAGCGTAACTGCGGTGTGTCGATCGGCGGCTTGTACGGGCAGATTCGTGCTGGCCTGGCAACGCAAACTGGCCGCCGCGTCAAGGGCGGGCCTCACGAGTGTTCTTTGAAGCTCCCGTGCCGTCCGGCGCCGGCCGCGAAGCGCGTCGCCCCCGCCTTGGTCTCGCCACTGGCCATCGTGCCCATGCCATGTGCGAACTCGTTGCACATGGCCGATTTGAACTCCATCCCCCATTGCTCGAGGGCGGAAAGCCGATCGGAGCGCAGGCAGGCCTGCGGGAACTTGACGAGGTCGCGCGCCAGTGCCTGCGCCGCCGAGAGCGACTGGCCGTGCGGCACCACGCGATTGGCGAGTCCCATCTCCAGTGCCTCCTGCGCGTCCACCGGCCGACCGGTGAGGATCAGATCCAGCGCGCGGCTCTGGCCGATCAGGCGCGGCAGGCGCACGGTCCCGCCGTCGATCAGGGGCACGCCCCAGCGGCGGCAAAACACGCCCATGGTCGCCGTTTCCTCGACCACGCGCAGGTCGCACCATAGCGCCAGTTCGATGCCGCCGGCCACCGCGTAGCCTGAAATCGCCGCGATCACCGGCTTGGAAAGCGCCAGCCGCGTGCAGCCCATCGGCGCAATCGCGTCCATGTCCTGGTTGATCGGGTTGGCGCGCGCGTCCTCGCCCATGCCGAGCGCCACGGCTTTCAGGTCCGCGCCGGCGCAGAAGGTGTCACCGGCTCCCGCCAGTACCGCGACGTCGGCCCGCGGGTCTTGATCAAAGGCGACGAAGGCGTCGTAGAGTGCCTGTGCGGTCGGGCCATCGACCGCGTTCTTCGCCTGCGGCCGGTCGAGCACGATGGTGGTGACGCGGTCAGCCGTGCTGACATGCAGGGTCATCGCGCCACCCCGTTTCAGATGCGCTCGACGATGGTGGCAATGCCCATGCCGCCGCCCACGCACAGGGTGGCGAGGCCATAGCGCAGCTTGCGCGCGTGCAGTTCGTCGATCAGGATGCCCAGGATCATCGCGCCGGTGGCGCCGAGCGGGTGGCCCATGGCGATCGAGCCGCCGTTGACGTTGACCTTTTCTTCCGGCACGCCCATGTCCTTCATGAACTTCATCGGCACGGCGGCGAAGGCCTCGTTGATCTCGAAGAGGTCGATGTCGTCGATGCCAAGGCCGGCCTTGGCGAGCGCCTTGCGCGCCGCCGGCATCGGGCCGGTGAGCATGATGGTGGGGTCGGCGCCGGAGAGCGCGGTGGCGACGATGCGCGCGCGCGGCGTCAGGCCGAGCTGCCTGCCCTTGGCTTCCGAGCCCACCAGCACGGCGGCGGCGCCGTCGACGATGCCGGAAGAGTTGCCGGCATGGTGCACGTGGTGGATGCGCTCGACCTGCGGGTACTTGCGGATGGCCACGCCGTCGAAGCCCATCTCGCCGATCTGCGCGAACGAAGGCTTGAGCGAGGCCAGCCCTTCCATGGTGGTGCGCGGCTTGATGAACTCGTCGCGCTCGAGGATCATCATGCCCAGCATGTCCTTGACCGGCACGACGCTCTTGTCGAACCGGCCGGCATTGCGCGCGGCGGCGGCCTTCTGCTGCGAGCGCAGCGCGAAGGCGTCGACATCCTCGCGGTGAAAGCCTTCGAGGGTGGCGATCAGGTCCGCACCGATGCCCTGGGGCATGAACTCGGTATCGAAGTTGGTCTGCGGGTCCTGCGCCCAGGCGCCGCCGTCGGAGCCCATCGGCACCCGGCTCATGGATTCCACGCCGCCGGCGACGACCAGGTCCTCCCAGCCGGAGGCCACTTTCTGCGCCGCCAGGTTCACCGCCTCCAGGCCCGAGGCGCAAAAGCGGTTCAGCTGGACCCCGGCCACCTTCCAGTCCCAGCCCGCGGCCAGCGCGGCGGTCTTGGCGATGCAGGCGCCCTGCTCGCCGACCGGCGAGACGCAGCCCATCACCACATCCTCCACCTCGGCGGTGTCGAAATCATGGCGCGCCTGCAATTGCTTCAACACCCCGGCGAGCAGGGTGATGGGCTTGACTTCATGCAGCGAACCGTCGGACTTGCCTTTGCCGCGCGGGGTGCGGATGGCGTCGAATACGAATGCCTGGGCCATGGCGGGGTTTCCTGTCGGACTTTGTAAAGCGCCAATCATAACGCCGACGGTCCTGTGGCACACTCGGACCCGTCCCGATCGGGGCGGGCGTCCGGCCTGCGGCGGCGTCCCGTCCCCTTCGATTTCCCACAAGGATGCTTGCATGCGGATCGCAGTGATGGGCGCCGGCGCGGTCGGCGGATACTTCGGCGGGCGCCTGGCCATGGCCGGGCATGAGGTCACCTTCATCGGCCGCGGCGAGCACCTGCGCGCCATGCAGCAGAACGGCCTGTGCCTGGAAACCCCGCAGGGCAGCCTGCGGGTGGGCAATGCGCGCTTTGTCGATGCGGCGCGCGAGGTGGGCGAATGCGATGTCGTGCTCTTTGCCGTCAAGGCCTACGACATCGAGGCTGCCGCCGCGTCGCTCAAATCCCTGGTCGATGGCGGCGCCGCCATCGTGTCGGTGCTCAACGGCGTCGACCACCAGGACCGCATCGCCGCCGTGGTGGGCGCGGGCAGCGTGCTGGGCGGCCTGGCCATGGTGTCCGGCGTGATCACCGCCCCGGGCGTGATCCGCTATACCTCGCCGATGTCGTCGCTGCGCTTCGGCGAGGGGGACGGCCGCATGAGCGCGCGCGCGCTGGCCTTTCGCGATGCCTGCATCGGCGCCGGTTTCGGCGCCACCGTGGAACCGGATATCCGCGCCGCGCAATGGGGCAAGTTCGTGGGCCTGGCCACCAACGCGGCGCTGACCTGCCTGTTCCGCCTGCCGTGCGGCTACATCTATCACGACCCCGAGATCATCCCGCTGGCGCTGCGCGCCTTCGGCGAAGTGGCCGCCGTGGCGCGCGCCGAGGGCATCGCGATGCCCGGGGACGCCGCCGAGCGCACGCTGGCGATGCACCAGGCCTTCCCCAAGACCATGTTCGCCTCCATGTACCACGATCTCGCGAAAGGCAGGCCGCTGGAACTCGACAGCCTGTCCGGCGCCCTGCTCCGGCGAGCCCGCGCGCTGGGGGTGCCCGTGCCGGTACACGAAATGGCCTATCTGGCGCTCAAGCCCTACATGCACGGCGCGCCGGCACCGCTGGCCTGATCCGGGCGACGCGCAAGGCCGGCCGCGCGCTCAGGTGCGCCCAGGTGCGCCCAGGTGCGCCCAGGTGCGCCCAGGTGCGCCCAGGTGCGCTCAGCTGCCCTCGTCCCGGGCTGGCCGGTA
>CANGUJ010000179.1 GCA_947456845.1 Burkholderiales bacterium
CCGCACTTCGACCTGGAGGTAGCCGTAATCCTCGCGGATGGCGCTCGTGCGCGGCATGGCCCGCACGAGCGCGGACAGGCGCGCCCAGGCGGCCGCCGCATCGCCGGCAAACGCGATCGGCGCGATGTGATGTCCCGCATCCTGCTTCGGGTCGGCGGTCGAACTGACGCAATTGGGCTTCCATGAACAGGGCTTGAACCTGCCCGCTGCAAAACCCGGCCCGTCGGGGCGCGTTCCTGAAAGCAGACCCATGTGTCCCCCCGCCGGCAACCCGATGGCCGTTGCCAGCATCATCCACAGAATGACCCGGAACCGGCGCCCCCGGGCGCGCCGGCGATCCATTGGCGCCGTGCCGTTCATGCGCCGGACATTACACGATAATCCGCCCATGCCGCACGCATACCTCGACGCCTGGGCCCGGCGCCATGCCGCGCGCATCGCCGCCTGGCGCGCGGGCGGGCGCGCCTACGTCGGCCGTTTTGCGCCCTCGCCGACCGGCCCGTTGCATGCGGGATCCCTGGTGGCGGCGCTGGCCAGCTGGCTGGATGCACGCGCGCATGGCGGCCGCTGGCTCTTGCGCATTGAGGACGTCGACGGGCCGCGCAGCGTGCCGGGCGCGGCCGATGCCATCATCCGGACGCTGCGATCGTTCGGCTTCGACTGGGACGGCGAGGTGGTCTTCCAGAGCGCGCGCGGCGCCCTGTACCAGGCCGCGTTCGAACGGCTGCGCGCAGCTGGCCAGGTCTATCCGTGCGCCTGCACGCGGCGCGAGATCGCCGACTCGGTCGAAGGCTCGCGCGGGCACCTGTCCGGCGGCGACCTGGTGTATCCGGGCACCTGCCGTGCCGGCCTCCCGGACGGGCGCGCGCCGCGGGCATGGCGGGTGCGGGTGCCGGACGCGGAGTTCGCATTCATTGACGCCATGGCGGGACGCCGCGCCCAGAATCTGGCCCGCGAGGTGGGGGACTTCGTCCTCAAGCGGGCCGACGGGCCGTGGGCCTACCAGCTGGCCGTGGTGGTCGACGATGCGTACCAGGGCGTCACCCATGTGGTGCGGGGCGCTGACCTGCTGGAATCGACCGCGCGCCAGATATACCTGTTGCAGGCGCTCGGGCATGCCGTGCCCCGTTATGTCCATGTGCCGGTAGTGACCAATGCGCAAGGGGAGAAATTGTCCAAGCAGACCCGCGCGCTGGCCCTCGATCCGCAGGCGCGCGACGCCGAACTTGAGGCCGCCTGGCGCCACCTTTGCAGATGAGCATGGCCCGCCCGATGCCGGTGCTACACTCGATTGTGCGGATTCGCTGCCTCGCCCTCCTGAACTCCCGACCCTTTGCGCCCTGCCCGATGTCCGACATCCCCACCCTGCGTCGCATCCTCGCCGAGACCAAGATCATCGCCGTGGTGGGCCTTTCGGCCGACTGGTTCCGGCCCAGCTATTTCGCTGCCAAGTACATGCAGGAGCACGGCTACCGCGTCGTCCCGGTCAACCCGAAGTATCCGGAGATCCTGGGCGAGAGAAGCTACGCGTCCTTAAAGGACATCCCGTTCAAGGTGGATATGGTTGACTGCTTCCGCAAGTCGGCCGACATCCTGCCGATCGCCCGCGACGCCGTCGCCATCGGCGCGAAGGTGCTGTGGCAGCAACTCGGCGTGGCCAACCTGGAAGCCGATGCCCTGGCACGGGCCGCCGGCCTGGACTCGGTGACGGACCGCTGCGTGAAGATCGAGCACGCGCGCCTGTTCGGCGGCCTGGGCTGGGTGGGCGTGAACACCCGTGTAATCTCGGCCAAACGTCCGCGCCACCTGGCGAACTAGACAGCCCGCGAAACCGACATGGCCGACCACGACTACGCCTTCGAGACCCTTGCGCTGCACGCCGGGCAGATTCCCGATGCCGTCACCGGCGCGCGCGCGGTGCCGCTGTACCAGACCACCTCCTTCGTGTTCGATTCCGCCGAGCACGCGGCCAGCCTGTTCAACCTGCAGACCTTCGGCAACGTCTACACCCGCCTGTCGAACCCGACCACCGCCGTCTTCGAGGAGCGCGTCGCCGCGCTAGAGGGCGGCCGCGCGGCAGTGGCCACCGCCAGCGGCATGGCCGCGCAGATGACGGCCATCCTCGCCATCATGAAGCAGGGCGACGAGATCGTCTCTTCCTCGACTCTCTACGGCGGCACCGTGGGCCAGTTCGCGGTGGGGTTCGAGCGCCTGGGCATCCATACGCGTTTCGTCGACGCCGAAGACCCGGATAACTTCCGGCACGCCATCACGAGGAACACGAGGGCGCTGTATGCCGAGACGCTCGGCAACCCGCTCATCAACGTGCTCGACATCGCGGCGGTCGCGAAGGTGGCGCACGACCACGGGCTGCCGCTCATCATCGACAACACCATGGCCTCGCCCTACCTGTGCCGGCCGTTCGAGCACGGCGCCGACGTGGTGGTGCACTCGGCCACCAAGTACATCGGCGGCCACGGCACCAGCATGGGCGGCGTGGTGGTCGAGTCGGGGAAGTTCGACTGGGGCAACGGCAATTTCCCCGAGATGACCGAGCCCTCGCGCGGCTACCACGGCGTGCGCTTCTACGAGACGTTCGGCGATTTCGGCTACACCATGAAAGCGCGCATGGAGGTGGTGCGCACCTTCGGGCCGGCGATCTCGCCCTTCAATGCATGGATGCTGCTGCAGGGCCTCGAGACCCTGCACGTGCGCATGGACCGGCATGTGGCCAACGCGCAGCGCGTCGCCGAGTGCCTCGAGTCGCACCCGGCGGTCGCCTGGGTGAGCTATCCGGGGCTCGCGTCGAGCCGCTACCATGCGCTCGCGCGCCGCTACCTGCCCAAGGGGCCATCGGCCATCATGGCTTTCGGCGTCAAGGGCGGGTTGAGGGCCGGCGAGAAATTCATCGAGGCGGCGCAGTTCATGAGCCACCTGGCCAACATCGGCGACGCCAAGACGCTGATCATCCATCCCGCCTCCACCACGCACCGGCAACTCAGCGAGGAAGAACAGGCCAAGGCGGGTGTGACGGCGGACATGATCCGCCTGTCGGTGGGCATCGAGAACATCGACGACATCCTGTGGGATCTCGACCAGGCGCTGGCGGCCTCCCAAGCCTAGATGCGCCTTGCGCCCGACGAGAAACCGGTCGCCGAAGCGCCTTTCGGCCTGGGGCCGTTCGGCGGCCTCGCCATCCTGACCACGCGCCGCCTCGTGCTTGAAGCCGGCCAGACCGAGGAGAGCATTCCCTTGCGGGCGCTGACCTCGGTCAGGGCCGGGTTCACGCGCAACCCCGCAGGGGCGTTCTGGGGCGCGCTGCTGCTGGTGGCGGCGCTCGCGTTCGCGGCGGCCTACAAACCGCTTGAGACGGCGGTCAACACGCTCGGCATGGCGATCGAGAAACGCATGATCGACAAGCCGCTCGAGGGTGAAGCCTACGGCCGCTACGTCTACGTGAGCAATGGCGTGATCTGGATCGTGATGCTGCCCTTGATCGGATGGGGCGGCTTCAGGCTGGCCTCCGGCCTGATCGGCGAAACCGAACTGGTGATCGGTACGGCCAGCGGCGAACTGCGGCGCAGCATGCCCGGACGCCGCGAGGAACTGCTGGAATTCGGCGCCGAAGTCGGGATGCAAGCCGGCCGCTAGCCCGGCCCGCGGCGCCGCGATGCGCGGTGGCGGCCGGGTTCGTCAGGTCTTTTTCGCCAGGCCGCCGAGCAAGGCGCCGACGCCGGCCTTTTTCGTCCCTGTGGCTGCCGGGGGCGGGTTCCCATCGGTCTTGGGTGGGCCCGCGGCTGCGGGCGCACTGCCTTCCTCATAGGGCTTGAGGAACCAGGGGTCGATCTTCTCGATCTTGGTGTTGCGCGTGTGCCGCGAGGTGCTTTCGCGGTCGAAGCGGCCGCGGCTGCGCTCGTGCCGGCCGGCATGGAAGCTGGGCTCGTCGGCAACCGGTTCGAAACCGCGCGCCGCCACCCGCTCAATCTTCACCTTGATCAATTTCTCGATGTCGAGCAGGTATTTTTCCTCTTCCGGGCTGTAGAACGAAATCGCGTCGCCCTCCGCACCGGCGCGGCCGGTGCGGCCGATGCGGTGCACGTAGTCTTCCGGAGCATGCGGCAGTTCGTAATTGATCACGCAGGGCATCTCCTGGATGTCCAGCCCGCGCGCGGCCACGTCGGTGGCGATCAGCAGTTCGATTTCGCCGCTCTTGAACTTGTCCAGCGCGGCGATGCGTTCGCTCTGCGACTTGTCGCCGTGGATGGCATCGGCCTTGAGGCCCTGCTGCTCGAGATGGCGCGCCAGGCGCGCGGTGCCCAGCTTGGTGTTCGAGAAGACGATGGCCTGCTTGATGCCCTTGTCGCGCACGAGGTGCTGCAGCAGGGCGCGCTTTTCATCGGATGCGACCGGGTAGGCCACCTGGCGCACTTTGTCGGCAGTGGCGTTGCGTCGCGCCACCTCGATCAGTTTCGGGTTGCGCAGGATGCCGCCGGCCAGGCGCTTGATCTCCTCGGAGAACGTGGCGGAGAACAGGAGGTTCTGCCGCTTGGCCGGGAGCAGCGCGATGATGCGCTTGATGTCGGGCATGAAGCCCATGTCGAGCATGCGGTCGGCTTCGTCGAGCACCAGGATCTGCACCTGGCCCAGGTTCACGCTCTTGTGCTCGATGTGGTCGAGGAGGCGCCCCGGCGTGGCGATCAGCACTTCGACGCCGGCGCGAACGATCTTCAATTGCGGCGCGATGTCCACCCCGCCGAACACGCAGGTGGAGCGGATCTGCATGTACTTGCCGTAGGTCGCCACCGATTCGGCCACCTGCAGCGCCAGTTCGCGGGTGGGCAGAAGGATGAGCGCGCGTACCGGATGCCGCGCCGGGGAGGGCGAGGCGTTCTGCACGGGCGCGAGCATTTGCAGAATGGGCAGGGTGAAGCCGGCGGTCTTGCCGGTGCCGGTCTGCGCCGCGCCCATCACGTCGCCGCCCTGGAGCACGACCGGAATGGCTTGCGCCTGGATCGGCGTGGGTTCTGTGTAGCCTTCTTCGGCGATCGCCTTGAGGATTAGCGGATCCAGACCGAACGAGTCAAATGACATGAATGAGCGAGTGGGTGAAGGAGGCCGGCATGGGTAGCCCTGCGGGAGCCTCGTTCATCCCGCATGTGGCGGGTGGCGGCTCGTGGTGGCGCGGCAAACGTTCATTGTATCAGCCGAGCGGGTAGGCAGGCCTGCCTGCCATGTTCCGCCTATTTGGCGCGCGAATCGAGAATCCTGCCCAGGGCGGCGCGTGCTTCGGCATCGGCCTTGCGCGCCATGTCCATTTCGGCCGCGGCGGCGGCGCTTTCCCGGCGCGCGGCCTCCAGTTCGACCCTGGCCTCCGTGAAGGCAGCCTCGGCTTTCTTGCGGCGCTCCGCTGCCGCGTTCGCGCGCTGTCCGGCGGCGGCCAGCGCGCTTGCGGCAACATCGGCAGCGCGGCGCGCCCCTTCGAGTGGCGTGGCGGCTTCGCTGCGTTCGCGGATCGGTGCCTGCGCCGGCAGGTCTGGCGCACCGACGCACGCCAGCGTTACCGCCAGCGTTTCGCACGTTTTTTTTGCATAACGGCTCGCACGCACGGACATAGGGCCGCACCGGCGCTCCATATTCCCCATCAGGGTGCATCTATTCATCCGATGATCCAAAATGGTGCATTGCGGCCCCGGCCGGGCCGCAAAGTGGTTGTGGCACAATGCGCGGCCGATCCGCACGATCTTTTGTCGTTGGCGTGTCTGCCAAGCCGAAACGAAGGTGCTGATGATACATGCGCCGCGTGGCACAAAAGATGCTTTTCTCCCAAGGCCAAGCGAGGCTTTTTGTGCAGTGACACGTGTGGTTTGACAACTCGAATCTTCAGGAGATCAGGAAATGGCAATGACTGCCAACGATGTGTTGAAAATGGCGAAGGACCAGGAGGTCGCGTTCGTGGACTTCCGCTTCACCGACACCAAGGGTAAGGAACAGCACGTCTCCGTGCCGATCAAGGCCTTCGATGAAAACAAATTCACCGAAGGGCACGCCTTCGACGGCTCCTCGATCGCCGGATGGAAGGGCATCGAAGCCTCCGACATGCTGCTCATGCCGGACCCGTCGAGCGCGCGCATGGACCCGTTCACCGACGAGAACACCCTGATCCTGACCTGCGACGTGGTCGAACCGTCGACCGGCAAGGGCTATGACCGCGATCCGCGTTCCCTGGCCAAGCGTGCCGATGCCTACCTGAAGGCGTCTGGCATCGGCGACGTGGCCTACTTCGGTCCCGAACCCGAATTCTTCATTTTCGATTCCGTGGCATGGAAGGTCGACATGTCCGGTTCTTCCTGCCAGGTGTGGTCGTCGGAAGCCTCGTGGCAGACCGATGATCGTGTCGACGGACAGGGCAACAGCGGCGGCCGGATCGGCGTCAAGGGCGGCTACTTCCCGGTCGCTCCGCTGGATCAACTGCAGGACATGCGCTCCGAGATGTGCCTGTTGCTCGAGCAGCAGGGCGTCGAGGTAGAGGTGCACCACCACGAAGTCGCCAACGCCGGCCAGTGCGAGATCGGCACGAAGTTCGCCCCGCTCGTCCAGCGCGCCGACTGGCTGCAGATTCTCAAGTACACCGTGATGAACGTGGCACATGCCTACGGCAAGACCGCCACTTTCATGCCCAAGCCGATCGTCGGCGACAACGGATCCGGCATGCATGTGCACCAGTCGGTCTGGAAGGACGGCAAGAACCTGTTTGCAGGCAACGGCTATGCCGGCCTGTCGGAGTTCGCCCTCCATTACATCGGCGGCATCATCAAGCACGCCCGTGCGCTCAACGCCATCACCAACTCGACCACCAACTCCTACAAGCGTCTGGTCCCGGGCTTCGAGGCGCCGGTCAAGCTGGCCTATTCGGCGCGCAACCGTTCGGCGTCGATCCGCATTCCGTACGTCCAGTCCGACAAGGCGCGCCGTATCGAGGTGCGCTTCCCGGATCCCCTGTCGAACCCGTACCTGGCTTTCACGGCCATGTTGATGGCGGGTCTGGATGGCGTGCAGAACAAGATCCATCCCGGCGACCCGGCCGACAAGAACCTGTACGACCTGCCGCCGGAGGAGGATGCGAAGATCCCGACCGTCTGTTCGTCGCTTGACCAGGCGCTCGAGGCGCTCGACCGCGATCGCGAGTTCCTGACCCGTGGAGGCGTGTTCAGCAACGAGATGATCGACGCCTACATCGAACTGAAGATGGCTGATGTCACCCGCTTCCGCATGACCACTCATCCGGTCGAGTACGACATGTACTACAGCGCCTGATCCGCACCTGGCGCGTCGCGACAACGGCACGTCCCCAGGGACGTGCCGTTTTTTTTCGCGTGGCGTGGCCGGCGCCGTTTCGCTCCCGGCCGCTGGCGCGCGGTAAACTAACTTTGTCGTTGGTCGTTGCATGTTGGATCCGGACGCGGTGGTTGCGGGTTCCTGTGGGCCCGCCGATAGGGAGCAGCATTGA
>CANGUJ010000180.1 GCA_947456845.1 Burkholderiales bacterium
GCCCTAGTCGAACCTGGAGAAATCCGGCTTGCGCTTCTCCAGGAAGGCCGAAAACGCTTCCTTGGCCTCGGGCGAGGAGAGCATCTTGCGGAAGTGCACGCCTTCGTCGGTCATCTGCGTCTCGACCGCCTTCAGGTGCGCGCCCTTCATCAGGGCCTTGGTGGTGCGTACCGCGTTGGCCGGCAGGGCGGCAAGCTTCAGCGCGCGGCCGCGCGCGAAGGCGGCCAGTTCGGCGGCCGGCATCACCTTGTTGACCAGCCCCATCTCGCGCGCTTCGTTCACGTCGAAGGGCTCGCCGAACATGAGCTTCTCGGCGCCGCGCTGGTAGCCGGCCAGGGCCGGCAGCAGCAGGCTGGAGGCGGCCTCCGGGCACAGGCCCAGGCTGGCGAAGGGCAGGGCGAAGCGGGCATTGTCGGCGGCGTAGACCGCGTCGCAATGCAGCAGCATGGTGGTGCCGATGCCCACCGCAGCGCCGGCCACCGCGGCGATCACCGGTTTCCTGGCGTGCGAAAGGTTGTAGAGGAACTGGAACACCGGGCTGTCGCTGCCGGCGGGCGGGTTGTTGAGAAAGTCCTCCAGGTCGTTGCCCGCGGTGAAGATGTCGGGCCCGCCTTCGAACAGCACCACGCGCACGCCGGCGTCGCCGTCGGCCGCCTTGAGCGTGTCGGCCATGGCCTGGTACATGGCGGCGGTAATCGCGTTCTTCCTGGCGGGCCGGTTGAAGGCGATGGTGAGGATGCTGCCTTCCCGATGGGTGAGGATGTCGTTCATGCGTGTTGCTTCCTTGTGCGTGTTGCGCGCGGCGCCGGTGTGCGGACCGGGCGCATCCGCGTCAGCGTCCCGGCGTTCAGACCGTCTCGAAAATGCCGGCCGCCCCCATGCCGGTGCCCACGCACATGGTGACCATGCTGTACTTCCTGCCGGTGCGCCGTGCGCCATGGATGGCGGTGGCCGCGCGCATGGCGCCGGTGGCGCCGAGCGGGTGGCCCAGCGCGATGGCGCCGCCATTCGGGTTGACCACCGCGGTATCCAGGCCCAGGTCGCCGATCACCGCCAGCGCCTGCGCGGCGAACGCTTCGTTCAATTCGATCCAGCCGAGGTCGTCCTGTTTCAGGCCCGCGTGCTTGAGCGCCAGCGGAATCGCCTCCCTGGGGCCGATGCCCATGATCTTCGGGTCCACGCCCTTGATGGCGAAGGAGACGAAGCGCGCCAGCGGCGTGAGGTTGTACTGTTTCAGCGCCCGCTCGGAGACCAGCAGGAGCGCGCCGGCGCCGTCGGAGGTCTGCGAGCTGTTGCCGGCGGTCACGCTGCCCTTGGCCGCGAACACCGCGCGCAGCTTGGCCAGCCCTTCCATCGAGGTGTCGGCGCGCGGGCCTTCATCGGCGTCCGCGGTGCGGTTCTTCACCGTGATCTCGCCGGTGGCGAGGTTGGGTGTGCGCTCGCTGATGGCCACCGGCGTCAACTCGTCGGCGAATGCGCCGCTTTGCTGCGCCGTCAGCGCCTTCTTGTGCGAGGCCACCGAGAACTCGTCCTGCGCCTCGCGCGAGACCTTCCATTGCTGCGCCACCTTCTCGGCCGTCAATCCCATGCCGTAGGCGATGCCGATGTTCTCATCCGTGAAGACCTTGTCGTTCATCGAAGGCGCGTTGCCCATCATTGGCACCATGCTCATCGATTCGCAGCCGCCGGCCAGCATGACATCGGCCTCGCCGACGCGGATGCGGTCGGCCGCCATCGCGATGGTGGTGAGACCCGAGGCGCAGAAGCGGTTGACGGTGACCCCGCCCACGCTTTGCGGCAGGCCCGCCAGCAGCACGGCGATGCGTGCCACGTTCAGGCCCTGCTGGCCTTCGGGAATCGCGCAGCCGATGATCGCGTCTTCCACCGCGGCGGGGTCGAGCGAGGGCACCCTGGCCATGGCGGCGCGGATGGCGGTGACCAGCAGGTCGTCCGGGCGGGTGTTCCTGAACATGCCGCGCGGCGCCTTGCCGATCGGGGTGCGCACGGCGGCGACGATGTAGGCGTCCTGTACTTGTTTGCTCATTTGTCGTTTCTCCAGGTCAGTTGCGCAGCGGCTTGCCGGTGGTGAGCATGGTGTAGATGCGCTCCTGGGTGCGCTCGTCCCTCAAGGAATCCATGAAGCCGCGCGCCTCGAGGGCGAGGATCCATTCCTCGTCGACCAGGCTGCCGGGTTCGACATCGCCGCCGCACATCGCGTAGGCGATGCGTTCGCCCAGCAGCATGTCGTATTCACTGATGAAGCCGCCATCGCGCATGCCCACCAGAGAAGCCTTGATGGTGGCGATGCCCGCGCGCCCGGCCACCGGAAACCTGGCCTTGAGCGGCGGCCGATAGCCGGCCTCCGCCAGCGCCAGCGCCTCGATGCGCGCCACATGCAGGAGCTCGTAGGGGTTGAAGACGACGGTGTCGGACGGCTGCAGGAAGCCCAGCGCGCGGGCCTCCAGCGCGCTCTTGGCGACGGTGGCCGTGGCGATGGTCTGGAAGCGGCCCTTGATGAAGTCGAGCAGGTTGGTCGCGCCGATGGCCTGCGCCTGCAGGGCGGCCTGCTGCGCAGCTTCTTTCAAGCCGCCGCCGGCGGGGATCAGGCCGACGCCCACCTCGACCAGGCCGATGTAACTCTCCAGCGCCGCGACGCGCTTGGCCGCGTGCAGCTGCAGTTCGTTGCCGCCGCCCAGCGCCAGGCCCGCCACGGCGGCGACCACCGGCACCGGGGCGTACTTCATCCGCATGAAGGCGGACTGCAGCTTGCGGATCTCCGGTTCCACGATGTCCAGGCCGTGCTCCTGGATCATCGGCTGCATGGACTGCAGGTCGGCACCGGCGGAGAAGGCGCCGCCGTCGGGGGCGCCGGTCTGGTACACCACCACCGCCTTGTACTCGGCGGCGGCGATATCGAGCGCCTGGTGCAGGGCCCCGATCTGCGCCGCGCCCAGCACATTGAGCTTGGATTTGAACGAGACGATCAGCACGCCGTCGCCCATGTGCCACAGGCGCGCGCCGTCGTCCTCGTGCACGGTGGTGCCGGCGGTTGCCGGATCGGGCGATCCGTCACCGAACACGCCGGCGCGAAACGCCTGGCGCCGGTACACCGGGTGGGCCGATACCGGCTTGTAGCGGCCTTCCTTGGCCGACCAGGAGCCCGCCGGGGTGTGCACACCGGCCGGGTGGTCGAACACCCAGGTGGGCAGCGGAACGGCGGTCAGGGCGCGGCCCTGTTCGATGTCCTCGCGCACCCACTGCGCGACCTGTGCCCAGCCGGCCTGCTGCCACAATTCGAACGGGCCCTGCTTGCTGGCGAAGCCCCAGCGCATGGCGAGGTCCACGTCGCGCGCGGTGTCGGCGATCTCGGCTAAGTGCACGGCGATGTAGTGGAAGGTGTCGCGATACATGCCCCACAGGAACTGCGCCTGCGGGTGGGCCGACTCGCGCAGCAGCTTGAAGCGCTCGCCCAGGTCCTTCTTCTTCAGAATCTTGTCGACCTCCATCGCGGCCTTGCCACGGCCCGGCACATAGTCGCCGGACTTGGGGTCGAACATGAGAATGTCCTTGCCCACTTTCTTGAATACGCCACCCTTGGTCTTGCGGCCCAGCGCGCCCTTCTCCAGCAGGGCTTTGAGCCATGCCGGATGGTCGAAGTACTTGTGCCAGGGGTCCGCCTGCAGCGTGTTCTTGAGCGTGTTGATCACGCTGGCCAGGGTATCCAGGCCCACCACGTCGGCGGTGCCGAAGGTGGCGGACTTGGCGCGGCCGATCTTCGCGCCGGTCAGGTCGTCGACCACATCGAAGGCGAGCCCGAGGCGCTCGGCGTTATAGAGCGTCATGGCCAGGCCGGCGGTGCCGACCCGGTTGGCGATGAAGTTGGGCGTGTCGTTGGCGCGCAGCACGCCCTTGCCCAGGGTGGTGGTGAGAAAGCCTTCGAGCTTGTCGAGGATGGCCGGCGCCGTCGCGGCGATGCCGATGATCTCGACCAGATGCATGTAGCGCGGCGGGTTGAAGAAGTGCACGCCGCAGAAGCGCGCTTCCACCTCGGCCGGCAGGGCCTCGGCCAGGCGCAAGATGGGGATGCCCGAGGTATTGGAGGCAAGGATGGTGTGCTCACCCAGGTGCGGCGCGATCCTGCGGTACAGGTCGTGCTTCCACTCTATGCGCTCGGCGATGGCCTCGATGACGAGATCGCATTCGGCCAGCCGGGCCAGGTCGTCGTCGTAGTTGGCCGGCTCGATGAAGTCGGCGAGTTGCGGTAGGCCCAGGGGCGCGGGATTCTGCTTCCTGAGCGCCTCGATGGCCTTCTGCGCGATGCCGTTCTTCGGACCTTCCCTGGCGGGCAGGTCGAACAGGATGGCGGGCACCCTGGCGTTGACCAGATGCGCGGCGATCTGCGCGCCCATCACGCCCGCGCCCAGGACGGCGACCTTGCTGACAACGAAATTTGCCATGGTTCTCCTTGTGTTTCGAATTCCGGACCGGCCGGCCGCGCCGGCGGTGCGGGGTCAGTTCAGGCCGCTCAAAAGGCTTCGGCTTCGAGGGACAGCAGGTTTGCCGATCCCGACTGGATGCGCCTGGCCAGCGTCTCGGTTTCCGGCAGCAGGCGTGCGAAATAAAAGCGCGCCGTGGCGAGCTTGGCCTTGTAGAACGGGTCGGACTGCGCCTTGGGCAGGGCCACGGCGGCCATGCGCGCCCAGAAGTAGGCGTAGACCAGGTGACCGGCCATGCGCAGGTAGTCCACCGCCGCGGCGCCGACTTCGTCGGGGTTCTTGAAGGCCGCCATGCCGACCGACATCGAGATCTCGGCCAGCTTCTCGCCCAGCGCGGCGAGCGGATCGATGAATTCCTTCATCGCCGGATTGGCGTCATGCTCGCCGACCAGCGCCTCGACGAACGCGCCGAACTTCTTGAATTTCTTGCCGCCGTCGCCCAGCACCTTGCGGCCCAGGAAGTCGAGCGACTGGATGGTGTTGGTACCTTCATAGATCTGGTTGATGCGGGCATCGCGCACGAACTGCTCCATGCCCCATTCGGCGATGTAGCCGTGGCCGCCGAACACCTGCAGGGCGAGGTTGGTGCATTCGCTGCCGGCGTCGGTGATGAAGGCCTTGACGATCGGCGTGAGCAGCGCCAGCAGGTCCTCGGCGTCGGCGCGCTCGTCCGCGTCGTCCGAGTAGTGGGCGATGTCGGCCTGCAGCGAGATCCAGTAGGCGAACGCCCGGCTCGCCTCCACGTAGGCGCGCTGGGTCAGCAGCATGCGCCGCACGTCGGGGTGGACGATGATCGGATCGGCCGCCCGGTCGGGGGCCTTGGGCCCGGACAGGGCGCGCATCTGCAGGCGGTCCCTGGCATAGGCCGCCGAGGACTGGTAGGCCACCTCCATCAGGCCGAGGGACTGCATGCCCACCCCCAGGCGCGCGCCGTTCATCATCACGAACATCGCGTTCAAGCCCTTGTGGGATGCGCCCACCAGGGTGCCGACGGCGCCGTCCAGGTTCATCTGGCAGGTGGCGTTGCCGTGGATGCCCATCTTGTGCTCGAGCGCGCCGCAGGTGATGGTGTTGCGCGCGCCGAGCGTCCCGTCGGGGTTCACCAGGAATTTCGGCACGATGAACAGCGAGATGCCCTTGGTGCCGGCCGGCGCATCCGGCAGGCGCGCGAGCACCAGATGGATGATGTTGGCCGACATGTCGTGCTCGCCGGATGAAATGAAGATCTTGCCGCCGGTGATGCGGAACGTGCCGTCGCCCTGCGGCTCGGCCCGGCTGCGCAACAGGCCCAGGTCGGTGCCGCAGTGCGGCTCGGTCAGGCACATGGTGCCGGTCCATTCGCCGGACACCATCTTCGGCAGGTACAGGCGCTTCTGCTCGTCGGTGCCGTGCTTGACCAGCGCCTGGTAGGCGCCGTGGGTCAGGCCCGGATACATGGCCCAGGCCTGGTTGGCCGAGTTCATCATTTCCTGGAAGGCGGTCTGCACCACATGCGGCAGCCCCTGGCCGCCGAACGCGGGGTCGCAGGAGAGGGCCGGCCAGCCGGCGTCGCAGAACTGCCGGAACGCCTCCTTGAAGCCGGTGGGCGTTTTCACACTATGCGTGGTCTTGTCGAGCGTGCAGCCTTCGCGGTCGCCCACCCTGTTGAGCGGAAACAGCACGTCCGCGCAGAACTTGCCGCCCTCCTCGACGACCTGGTCGATCAGTTCGGCAGTGACTTCGGCCTGTGCCGGCAGGCCCTTGAGCGTGGCGCCGACATCGAGCAATTCATGCATCACGAATGCGATGTCGCGCAGCGGCGGGGTGTATTGAGCCATGGGAAGCCTTTTCGCGGGTTTGCTTGGTGGTGGAAGTGGAAAGTCGCCTATGCGGCCACGCGCGGCCGCGCGCTGCGCCGGGCATTGCGGGCGGCCTGCGCCGGTGCGGCGTAATAGTCGACGGTGCGGTCGAATGCGAGCCTGGCGCGCCGTACCGCGCGCGCGTCGCGCAAAAGGCGCGCGTCGTGATGCAGGGCCAGCATCACGCCGTAGAGTTCGAACACCAGTTGCTCCGGGTCGCAGTCGGCGCGCAGGTGCCCGCATTCGATGGCCTGGCGCGCGGCCTTTTGCATTTCGCGCTGCCAGGCGCGGTTGACCGTCACCATGCGCTCGCGCACCGGGCCTTCGCGGTCGTCGAACTCGACCGCGCCGGAGATGAACACGCAGCCGTTGGGAATCTCGACGGTCTGCACGCGGTGCAGCCAGTTCTCGAACATCGCCGTCAGGCGCGGCAGGCCGCGCGCCAGGCGGATGGCGGGCAGGAACACCGCCTCCATGAAGCGGCGCGCGTACTCGTCGATGAGCGCGATCTGCAATTCCTCGCGGCTGCCGAAGTGCGCGAACACGCCGGACTTGGATTTGCCCATGCGCTCGGCGAGCATGCCGATCGACAGCCCTTCGAGCCCGTCGCGGCTGGCGATGTCCAGCGCGGCGTCGAGGATGGCGGCGCGGGTTTGCAGGCCCTTGGAACTGGTGACGGCGGACTTGGTCACGACTTTTTCGAAGATGCGAAAATAAAACGAACGGTCGTGCTTTTTCGCAGAAGGAGGGTGCGCGGTCAAGCGCTTTTCGTGATGCGTTGCAATATCCGCGGAGGGTGATGGTGAAACCATTGAAAAATCAAAGTGTTGCGCAAGCGTGGCGGTTTAGGCGCCGGGCTCTACAAGGTAAGATGTCGGCCTTGATCTTCCCCGGCGCCATGCGCGCCCCGCCCTGATGGCCCCGCTGCAATCCCACGAACTGCGCATCGAGATCACGCCGGGCGACATGCCGGAAGACGGTTTCTCGAACCATGTGAACAACGCCCGCTACTTCGCCTTCATCAATCGCGTGTTCATCGACTGGTATGTGAGGATGGGTATCCGCGTCGTCGGCGCGACCCACAGCGCGATGATGGTCAATACCCAGTACGATTTTCTGGCCCAGGTGTTCTATCCGGGCGCGGTGGTGTGCCGCGTCAAGGTGGTGA
>CANGUJ010000181.1 GCA_947456845.1 Burkholderiales bacterium
CGCGCTCGGGCCGACACTGCACGCCGTCCGCGCGCATGCCGCCCCGCCGCGCGCGGCGGCCGTACGGCCAACCCCGCCGACACAGCCGGCACGACCAAGACAAACCCAAGACAAACCCAAGACAACCGGAGACAACCCCATGCAGCAGTTGCGCAGAAGCCTGTTCGTGCTTGCCGTGATGACCGGTATCGGCACCTTTCTGGCGGCGGCCGGCGCCGCGCGGGCGCAGGCCTGGCCGGTGCGCCCGGTCACCCTGATCGTTCCCTACACGCCCGGCACCGGCATCGACATCATCGCGCGCACGCTCGCGCCGCGGCTTTCCGAGCGCCTGGGCCAGGGTTTCGTGGTCGAGAACAAGCCGGGCGCCTCAGGAAACCTGGGCGCCGACGCGGTAGCCAAGGCCAGGCCGGACGGCTACACCATGATGATCACGGTCAACACGTTCGTCATCACCCCGGCGCTGTTCAAGAGCCTGCCCTACGACCCGGTCAACGATTTCGCCGTCGGCGGCCGGCTCGCCATGGGCAACATCGCGCTGGTGGTCAATCCCAATGTGCTCCCGGTGAAGACCCTCGACGAACTGGCCGCCTATGTGCGGGCGCGCCCCGGCAAGGTGAACTACGGCTCGCCGGGCAACGGCACGCCGCAGCACCTGGCGGTCGAACTGCTCAAGCAGCGCCTCAATCTCGACATGGTGCATGTGCCCTACAAGGGCGCCGCCGCGGCCAACACCGACCTCCTTGGCGGGCAGATCTCGCTGATGGTGCTGCCGGTGCACACGGCGCTGCCATTCGCCAAGGCGGGCAAGCTCAACGTCATCGCGGTGTCGGGCGAGAAGCGCTCCATTCTCGCGCCGGATTCGCCGAGCTTCGCCGAACTGGGCCTGAAGAATCTTGACATCGACCTGTATTTCTGGATCGCCGGGCCGAAAGGCACGCCCCCGGAGGTGATCCAGCGGATCAACCGCGAAACCGCGGCCGTGCTGGCCCTGCCGGAGGTGCGCGAGACGCTCATGAAGCAGGGCCTGGTGCCCGCGCACAGCGCGCCCGAGGAGATCGCCGGCATCATCAGGAACGACATCGAGCGCTGGAAGAAATTCATTGTCGAGACGAAGATCACGGCTGATTGAAGCGCCGCATCGGCGCGGCGCGATTCTTGAAGGGAAGACAACATGCACAAGTATGCGCGCCTCCTGGGCGCTGCCGCATTGCTGGCGGTCGTGCCGGCCGTGGCACAGATCGCGCCTTCGCGCACCTGGCCGGAGTTGAAGGAGGCGGTGCAGGACCGCGTCAACCGCAACGCCTATCCGCTCACCGGCTACGACAAGGAGGAAGTGCGCGAAGTGCTCTCGCGCATCAACTCGCTCGACCGCGACGAATGGGCGCGTTCGTGGATGCAGCAGGGGGAGAAGCATTTCGCGCGTGCCCGGGCCGCCGAAAGCGGCGATCCGGCCAGGGCGCGCGAGGCTTACCTGGATGCCTGGCGCTATTTCGGCTTCGGCGCCTGGCCGACGCAGAACTCCGCGGGCAAGCGCGCCGCGCACGCGCGCGGCGCCGAGGCCTTCCGCGGCTTCGCGCGGCTGGCCAGCCCCGCCATCGAGGTCGTGCGCATTCCCTTCGAGGGCAAGGAGATCGTGGGCTACCTGCAACTGCCGGCCGGGCCGCGCCCGGCGCCGGTGGTCATGAGCGTGGGCGGCCTGGACAGCTACAAGGAGTACGTGGTCGAGCAGTACGGCCCGGGCTATCTCGCCGCGGGCCTGGGCTACATCGCGCTGGACATGCCCGGCACGGGCGAGGCGCCGATCAAGATCGACGTGGGCGCCGAGCGCATCTTCTCGCGCGTGCTCGACTACCTGGCCACGCGCAATGACGTCGATGCCAGGCGCATCGGCATGATGGGCGTGTCATGGGGCGGTCACTGGGCCGGGCGCGTCGGCATCACCGAGAAAGACCGCCTGCGCGGCAGCGTCAACTGGGCCGGGCCGGTGGACGGCTACTTCCAGCGCGACTGGCAGACCAAGGCCCTGGGCACGCGGGAGTACCTGTTCGACCTGTTTGCCGCCCGTGCTGGGGTCTATGGCGCAGCCGATCTCGAAGCCTTTCTGGCCTACGGGCCGCGCATGTCGCTCAAGGCGGCCGGGTTGCTCGGAAAACCCTCGGCGCCGATGCTGCTGGTCAACGGCGAGCGCGATTCGCAGGTGCCGATCGAGGACCTCTACGTGATGCTGCGCGCCGGTACGCCCAAGGAGGCGTGGGTCAATCCGGAGGGCGGCCACATCGGCCGCGGGCCGGGGTGGCCGGACACCCGCATCTTCCGCGAGGTGGTGGTGCCCTGGCTGGCGCGCACGCTCAGGTAGCGCCAGCGGCGCGCCATGGCCGGTCGGGCGATGCGCGCCGTGCCGCCTCAGCGCGCGCCGTCGAGCAGCACGAAGCAGATGCGCGCGGTCTTGTCGGAGCGGTTGGCCCAGGCGTGGTTGGTGCCGCGCTGGATCAGCACGTCGCCCTGCTTCATGAGGGTTTCGTTGTCGTCCATCACCGCCCAGATCTCGCCTTCGAGGATGATGGCGTAGTCCACCGTGTCGGTGCGGTGCATGCCCGGGTGGGCACCGTCGCGCTTGTCGTGATCGGCGTCGGCGAAGATGCCGCTGAAGGTGGCGGCGATCTGGCGGTTGCGTTCGGCGATGTCCTTGGATTCCGGCGGATAGTCGATGATGCGCAGGATCGAGCCGCCGTTCTTCGGCGGCAGGATGCCCTTGTGGTCGGTGATCGTGTCGGGCACGTTGATCGGCGCCGGTGCGGCCTCGGTGCGCCAGATGTTGACGGCGCGGTAGTTGGGCCGGCCTTCGACGGTGCGGATGGCAGTGGCGGGCGCATCCTCGACGATGCGCGAGCGGCCATGGGCGTCGTCCTCGGTGACGAGGCGGCGGATCGGCGGCAGGGTGTAGCTCATGACGGGGTCTCCTCGCAAGAGGCGCCGATCATACTCCGGCCCTCGTGTGGCGGCGCGTTGCGGAACGCCCGGCTGAAGCGCGCGGCGATGGCCCGCCCGGCCAATCGGCGCCGCCCGGCGACCAGGCTCGCGCGGTGCGATACGGTGCGCTGGCTCGGCCCGCTATACTTGCATGGCAGATTGGCCGGGCAAACCAGACCGGGAGATCCAGAAAATGCTCGCAACACGCCTGCCCGATTCCATCGAACGAAGGCTCGCCGCACCGGCCGGCCGAGCCGGCACGAACCTCGGACGCGCGGTTGCCGCCTTCCTGATTCTTGTGGCTGCGGGCACGACCACGCTGTCGGCCGTCGCACAGGTCTCGGGCGGGGCATCAAGCGCGGCGCCCGGTTTGGTGGCCTCCCTGGTGCCCGAATTCGTGACCATGGACCAGAAACTCGCCGCGTCGGACCAGGTGTTCGTCGGGGTCGGTCGGCGCATCTACCTGGTCGATGCAGGCGGGCGCGAAATCGCATTCGATGCGCGCAGCCGCGCGGCCCCTGGCGGCGAGGGCCGGCAGGCCATTCTCGAAGTCGCGGTCGAGCAGGAACTCAACGCGCCGAACGGCCAGCGCGCCAGCGGTGTGGCGAAATTTCTCCTCGAGGCTCCGTCCGGCGTCGGCGCGCAGCCGCCTACCTATGACGAACTGGCGGACAGGTTCATCGGCAGGAAGGGCATCTACTTCGCGCGCCGCCAGTTGCCGGCTGCCGGCCAGGCGGGTGCCGCCGGCGGCGCGCGCGCCGCGTTGCCGATGCTCCTTGCCCTGGTGAACACGCCGGCCCGGCGCGGCCCGGTCGACAACCCCCTGCCGATCACCGAACTCGAAACCGTCCGGAACGCGCTGCTCGTCAACAGCCACAGCACAGAGGATCCGAACTGTTTCTAGGCGCGGCTAGAATCGGCGCATCGTTCATCTGTCTGGCGCCCCGCCCGCCACTCGCGGATGCCGCGCAATCCCTGCCCATGGAGTCCGCTTGAACCCCAAAGACCTTCCCGCCGGGGCCGCCATCCCTGCCGACCATGACTGGGTCGCTCGCGCGCAGGCGCTCACGCCCATCCTCGATGCCGCCGCGCCGCGCATCGATGCCGCCAAGGGCTTGCCGCCCGATGTGCAGGACGCGATCTTCGACGCGCGCATGTTCCGCATGCTGTTGCCGCGCGCCTATGGCGGGGCCGAACTCGACCTGCCGACCTTTTTCGAGGTGGTGTACGCCATCGCGCGCGGCGACGCCAGCGCCGGCTGGACGGTGGCGCAAAGCAATGCCTGCGCGATGTCGGCGGCCTACATGGCGCCGCAGGCGGCTGCCGAGGTGTTCTGCAATCCGCGCGCGGTGCTGGCCTGGGGCTTTCCGCAGGGTCCCTGCCGCATGACGCCGGTCGACGGCGGCTGGCGCGTGACCGGCACCTGGGGGTTCGGCAGCGGCAGCCGCCATTCCACCTGGCTGGGCGGGCACTGCCAGGTGACCGATGCCGCCGGCGCGCCGCTCAGGAAGGCCGACGGTGCGCCGGTGGAGCGCACGGCGCTGTTTCCGCGCGCGGCGGTCACCATCGTCGACAATGCGTGGTCCGTGCTGGGCCTGCGCGGTACCGGCAGCGACACCTATGCCGTCGGCGACATGTTCGTGCCCGCCGAGCACACGGTGGTGCCGCGCGGGGTCGGGCAAGACCTGCAGTTGAACCGGGACGGCCGCGTCGATGTCGAGACCGAGCGGCGCGAGACCGGCCCCCTGTATCGCTTTTCTCCCACCGCGGCCTACCAGGCGGGATTCTCCGCGGTGGCGCTGGGCATCGCGCGGGCAATGCTGGATTCCTTCATCAAGCTGGCCGGCGAGAAGACGCCGTCCGGACAGGGCGTCATGCTGCGCGACAGCGCGGTGATCCAGACGCGGGTGGCCGTTTCCGAGGCGCGCATCGCCTCCATGCGGGCCTGGCTGCTGCAATCCCTGCGCCAATCATGGGACGGCTGCGTCGCCACCGGGGCGCATGCCTACGAGCACCGCATGACCATGCGCCTGGCCTCGACCTATGCCATCGGCGAGGCGGCCAGGGTGGTCGAGGACGCCTATGCGGATGCCGGCGCCACCGCCATCTTCGATAGCCACCCGTTCGAGCGCCGCCTGCGCGACATGCATGCGGTGACGCAGCAGGTGCAGTCGCGCCCCATGCATCTGGAGACGGCAGGCCAGCATTTCCTGGGCCTTAAGCCCGGCACGCGCTTCCTCTAGCGGCGCGGCCACCGCAGTAACCACAACCACAATCACACCACCACAACAAGGTAGAAGACATGAGCGCCAGCAGCCGCCCGTTCCTCGGCCATTGCGCCGCTGCCTTGGCCGGCCCGAGCTTCATCGGCCGCGAACTCCTCGGCGGGCATGTCGCCTGCGCGCAGGCCAGGCGCCGCCCGGCATGGCTGCCGCGAGCGCGCATCAGCTGGATTTATCCGATCGACACGCAAGGGGTATTCGCATGAGCAAGAAAAACGCAGCATCCAGGGGCGCAAGCCGTTTCCCGGTACTCACGCCCGAGACCCTGACCAAGGCGCAGACCAGGATGCTCAAGGCGCTGCTCGCCGGCCCGCGCGGCGGCGGCGACATGAGCAAGGACGCCATGACGAGCGCCCTCAACCGCGGGCCGTTCAATGCCTGGCTGCGCAGTCCCGCACTGGGCGACCGCCTGCAGAAGGTGGGCGAGTACATCCGCTTCGGCTCGTCCATGCCGCAGGACTTGAACGAGATGGCCATCCTCATCACCGCGCGCTACTGGACCTCGCAGTTCGAATGGTTCGCGCATTCCGCGCTGGCGCTCAAGGCCGGGCTCGACCCGAAGATCGTCGAGGCGCTGGCCAGGAACAAGCGCCCGTCGAAGATGACCCGGCAGCAGGCGGCGGTCTACGCATTCTGCACCCAGCTGCACCACAAGAAGAAGGTGAGCAACGGCGCCTACGCGCGCGCGGTGGAATGCTTCGGCGAGCAGGGGGTGATGGACATGATCGCCGCATGCGGCTACTACACCGCCGTGTCGATGACCCTCAACGTCGCCAAGGTGCCGGTGCCCGCCGGGCACAAGAAGCCGCTCAAGTAGGGGCGCGGCGGCGTCAGGCCTTGGCGCCCTTCCAGCCTGAATGGGTGATGTCGAAGATGATGCCGTCCGGGTCCTGGTACTTCTTCTCGTAATATCCGGTGGCCTTGCCCGGCGCGACGTCCTGGAACAGCGCGGCGCCGGCGGCCTCCACGGCGCGGCTTTGCGCTTCGAGGTCCTCGCACAGGAAGCCCATGTGATGCAGGCCCACGAAGTCGCGCCCGCGCGGGCCGGCCGGGGCGTCGGTGCGGTAGCGCAGCAGCGCGAGGCTGACGGTACCGTCGGAAAGATAGACGCCGGTGGCGGTGGCCGAGTTGGCCTCGCCCACCACCTCCATGCCGAAGGCGTCGCAGTAGAAACGCGCCGACTTTTGCGGGTCCGGCACCGAAAGGGCGATGTGGCGCAGCTTGGCCATGGCGTGTCCTGTGGTTGCGGGCTTATTCGGGCTTGACGCCGGATTTCCTGACCACCTCGCCCCAGCGCACCACCTCGGACTTGACATACTCGACCGTGCGTGCCGGCGGTTCGGTGATGGGGTCGAAGGCAAGTCCGGCGACCCGCTCCTTGATGTCCGGCGTCTGCAGCACGCGTTGCATGGCGTCATAGAGCCGGTTGACCGCTGCGGCGGGCGTGCCGGCGGGCATGAACACGCCGACCCAGGTGTAGTCCAGCATGTCGGGATAGCCCGATTCGACCAGCGTGGGCACATCCGGCAGGCTGGCGATGCGCCGTGCGGAAGATACCGCCAGCGCGCGCAGCTTGCCGGCCCTGATGTGCGGCAGCGGGGCGGTCATCGCCATCACGCCCACCGGCGGCTCGCCGCCCAGGACGGCGGTGACCGCCGGGCCCGCGCCGCGGAAATGCGCGGCGGGAATGCCCAGCTTGGCGGCGATGTTGAACAGGTTCTCGCCGGTCAGGTGCGGGGTGGTGCCGCTGCCGGGCGACGAGAACGCCAGCTTGCGGGTTCGCGCATAGGCGATGAATTCGGCCAGGGTCTTGACCGGCAGGCCGGGATGCGCCACCACCACATTCGGCTGCGCCGCGACGATGGTCACCGGCGCGAAGTCGCGCTCGGCCGAATAGCCGGAGTCCGGAAAACTGGTGTTGACGGCGTACGCCGAGGAGGTGATCAGCACGGTGTAGCCGTCGGCGGGTGACTTCGCCACCGCCACCGTGCCGATGTTGCCGCCGGCACCGGTCCGGTTTTCGATGACCATCGGCTGGCCGAGGATTTCGGTGAGCTTGGGGCTGAGCAGGCGGGCGATGGTGTCGGGCGGCCCGCCCGGCGCGAACGGGATGATGATGCGGACCGGCTTGTCAGGCCATGCCGCCGCCTGGGCGCACACCCCGTGCGCCGCCAGCGCGGCGATTGCGCCGACGAGCAGGCGCCCCGCCGCGCGTGGCCAAGCCGGCCGGCCCC
>CANGUJ010000182.1 GCA_947456845.1 Burkholderiales bacterium
ATGCTGACCTTCTCGTCCTCGGTATAGCCGGACAGGCGGATGATTTCCATCCGGTCCATCAGCGGCGCCGGAATGTTCATGGTGTTCGCGGTTGCGACGAACATCACCTCCGAGAGGTCGTAGTCGACCTCGACATAGTGGTCGGCAAAGGTGTGGTTCTGTTCCAGATAAGGCACTTCGAGCAGGGCCGACGACGGGTCGCCGCGAAAATCCATGCCCATCTTGTCGATCTCGTCCAACAGGAACAAGGGGTTCTTGACAGCCACCTTGGTCATGTTCTGGAGAATCTTGCCGGGCATGGACCCGATGTAGGTGCGCCGATGGCCGCGGATTTCCGCCTCGTCGCGCACACCGCCCAAGGCCATGCGGACGAACTTGCGGTTCGTGGCACGCGCGATCGATTGGCCGAGCGAGGTCTTGCCTACGCCCGGCGGCCCTACCAGGCATAGGATGGGCGCCTTGACACGGTCGACACGCTGCTGGACCGCAAGGTACTCAAGGATGCGCTCCTTGACCTTGTCAAGACCGTAGTGATCTTCATTCAACACTTTATCTGCATTCGACAAGTCGTTGTTTACACGACTTTTTTTCTTCCAAGGAAGGTTGCAGAGCGTGTCGATATAATTGCGAATGACGGTCGCTTCGGCTGACATCGGCGACATCAGCTTGAGTTTCTTGAATTCGGCTTCGGCCTTCTTGCGCGCATCCTTCGGCATCTGCGCCTTCTTGATGCGCTTTTCCATCTCCTCGAGGTCGGCGCCCTCCTCGCCTTCGCCGAGTTCCTTCTGGATGGCCTTGACCTGCTCGTTCAGATAGTACTCGCGCTGGCTTTTCTCCATCTGGCGCTTGACCCGGCCGCGGATGCGCTTTTCGACCTGCAGGATGTCGAGTTCGCCTTCCAGGGCGGAGAGCAGATGTTCGAGCCGTTTCTGGACGTCGAACATCTCGAGGATTTCCTGTTTCTGCTCGAGTTTGAGGGGCAGATGGGCGGCGATGGTGTCGGCCAACCGTCCAGCGTCATCGATGCCGCCCAGGGAGGTCAGGATCTCGGGGGGGATCTTCTTGTTCAGTTTGACGTACTGGTCGAACTGCTGGACGATGGCGCGGCGCAGAGCTTCGATTTCCGGCGTGGAGTCGAAGTCCGCGGTTATGCTCGCTGCGTTGCAGACAAAGTGGCTGCGGGCATCTTCGACGCCGGCGATCTGGGCGCGCTGCACCCCTTCGACCAGAACCTTCACGGTGCCGTCGGGCAGCTTGAGCATCTGCAGGATGTTGGCGGCACAGCCCACCGAGTACATGTCGCCGGCTTCGGGCTCATCCTTCGCGGCGGATCGTTGGGCCACCAGCATGATGCTCTTCCCGGCTTCCATGGCTAGTTCGAGTGCCTTGATGGACTTCGGGCGGCCGACGAACAGGGGTATCACCATGTGGGGAAACACCACCACATCGCGCAGCGGCAGCAGCGGGAGTTGCAGTGCTTCGTTGTTTTCCGTCATGCCTGACATGTTGTTACGCCTTTCTGTTGCAGAACCTGAGAGCACCTTGAAGATCGTATCTGAGGGCGGCAAGCCCGATCCGCAAGCCCTGCGCCTCCACAAACGACAAGCGCGCCGTGAGGCGCGCCTGGCACATGATTATTGCGCCGATGCGACCTTTGGCGCCTCCGAATAAATGAGGATTGGCGGCCCGTCTCCGGTGATTGCATTCTCTTCCACCACGACCTTGCTCACGTTTTGCGCGCTGGGAAGCTCGTACATGGTGTCAAGCAGGGATTGTTCGATGATGGACCGCAGTCCGCGCGCGCCCGTCTTGCGCTTGAGCGCCTTCCTGGCGATGGCTGCCAGCGCGCCCGGTCGGATATCGAGTTCCGCACCTTCCATCTGGAACAGCTTCTGGTACTGCTTGACCAACGCGTTCTTGGGCTCGATCAGGATCTCGATCAGGGCCGCCTCGTCGAGTTCGTTGAGCGTGGCCACCACGGGCAGACGCCCGACAAGTTCGGGAATCAGGCCGAACTTGATGAGGTCTTCCGGCTCCACGTCGCGCAGCGTGTCGGAGAGGTTCTTGTCGGACAATTGCTTGACCTCGGCGCCGAAGCCGATGCCGCCCTTCTCCGAGCGGTTGCGGATGACTTTTTCTAGGCCATCAAATGCACCGCCGCAAATGAACAGGATATTGGTGGTGTCGACCTGGACGAAATCCTGGTTCGGGTGTTTGCGTCCGCCTTGCGGCGGGACCGATGCGATCGTACCCTCGACCAGTTTCAGCAGTGCCTGCTGGACCCCTTCTCCAGACACATCGCGGGTAATCGACGGATTGTCCGACTTGCGGGAAATCTTGTCGATTTCGTCGATGTAGACGATGCCCTTTTGAGCCTTTTCGATCTCGTAGTTGCAGTTCTGCAACAGCTTCTGGATGATGTTCTCGACATCCTCGCCCACATACCCGGCCTCGGTGAGCGTGGTTGCATCGGCGATCACGAACGGCACGTTGAGCAGGCGTGCGAGCGTCTGCGCGAGCAGCGTCTTGCCCGAACCGGTCGGACCGACCAGCAGGATGTTGCTCTTGGCCAGTTCGACGTCGTCGGTCTTGCCGATATGCTTGAGGCGCTTATAGTGGTTGTACACCGCCACGGAAAGAATCCGCTTGGCGGTTTCCTGGCCGATCACATAGGAATCCAGGATGGTGCAGATCTCCTGCGGCGTGGGCAGGTCCGATTTCGCCGGCCGGGCGGGGTCCGCGCCCGCCGTCTCGTCCCGGATGATGTCGTTGCAAAGCTCGATACACTCGTCGCAGATGAACACCGATGGGCCGGCGATGAGCTTTCTTACTTCGTGCTGGCTCTTGCCGCAAAACGAGCAGTAGAGCAGTTTTTCGCCGCTGGCTTTCTTGTCCGACATCGGAAGTGAGGTTTACCGGAAAGTGTTTGCGTAGCTTAGGCCATCCGCCACCCGCAGCGCAAGCCTGAATGAAAAATACGGCTGCGGCGCGGATGCACGAACGGGACGTTATTCGCCGCGTTTGCCCAGTACCTTGTCGACAATGCCAAACGCCTTGGCATCTTCGGCCGAAAGGAAATTGTCGCGGTCGGTGTCCTTTTCGATCCTCTCGACCGGCTGGCCGGTATGGAAGGCCATCAACTCGTTGAGCTTTTTCTTCAGCCCCATGACCTCCTTCGCGTGGATCTCGATATCGGACGCCTGGCCCTGGAATCCGGCCGAGGGCTGGTGGATCATCACGCGAGAGTTGGGCAGGCAGAAGCGCTTATCCTTTGCCCCCGCGGCGAGCAGGAATGCGCCCATGCTGGCGGCCTGCCCGATGCAAAGGGTCGACACTTGCGGCTTGATGAACTGCATCGTGTCGTAGATCGCCAGCCCCGCGGTGACAGACCCGCCGGGCGAGTTGATATAGAAGGATATGTCCTTTTCGGGGTTTTCCGACTCAAGGAAAAGCAACTGCGCAACGATCAGGTTAGCGCCCATGTCCTCGACCGGGCCCACCAGGAACACCACCCGCTCCTTGAGCAGGCGGGAGTAGATATCGTACGCGCGCTCGCCACGGCCGCTCTGCTCGATCACCATCGGCACCAGGCCCAGGGCGCGCGGGTCGCCCGCGCCGGTGTCGTGCACGTACTGCTGGAAACGCTGGAAATGCAGATCCGATCTCATTGCTTTGCCATTCCTTGATTTGCGGGGTTCACGGCGGCCTCAGGCTCGACCCATCAGTTCGTCGAACGAAACGGTCAGGTCCGTCACCTTGCCCTTGCCGAGCACGAAGTTAACAACGTTTTCCTCGAGAGCCAACGCTTCGACTTCCGAGAGGCGCTGCTTGTCGCTGTAGTACCAGCGCACGACTTCGGACGGGTCTTCGTAACTCTGGGCAAACTCGTCGATGACGGCGCGAACCTGATCCGGCCTCGCTTCCAGACCGTTGGATTTGACCAGTTCATTGAGTATCAAGCCGAGCGAAACGCGCTTTTTGGCCTGTTCCTGGAACATGTCAGGCGGCAACGGCACATCCTGCTTGACGCCTCGCTGCGCCAGATCGGCGCGCGCCTGTTCGATCAGACGCTCGACATCCATCGAGATCAGCGCCTTGGGGGCTTCGAGCCTGACGTTTTCGTACAGCGCCTGCATGACGCCGCCCTTCAGGCGCGCCTGCAGCCGCTTCTTGACCTCGCGCTCCAGATTGGCGCGAATGTCCGCCTTCATCTTGGCGATTTCACCGTCAGCGACGCCGAGGGATTTCGCAAACTCCGCGTCGAGCGCGGGCAACACACCGCCCTCGATCTTCTTCATGGTGATGGTGAATTGCGCGGTCTTGCCGGCCACTTCCTTGCCCTGATAGTCCGCAGGGAACGCAAGGTCGAAGGTTTTCGCCTCGCCCTCGGCCATACCGACGGCGGCGGTGTCGAAAGCGGGCAACATCTGCCCGGCGCCGACTTCAAAAGCGAAGTCGCTGGCGGTCCCGCCATCGAATGCAATGCCGTCGATCTTGCCGACGAAATCAACAGTCACCCGGTCGCCGGCCGCACTCGGGCGCGACACCGGTTCGTATCTCACCCGCTGCTTGCGCAGGGTTTCCACGGTCTGCTCCACATCGGCATCCGAGACGGCGGTTTGCGGCCGCTCGATGGAAAGCAGCGAGAGGTCTCCGATCACAACCTCAGGATATACCTCGAAGGTTGCGACGAATTCGAAGGTCGCGTCATTGGCCGCGCCCTCGGCCTGCGCCTTGGGTTCGATGTGTGGATAACCGGCGACCCGCAGTTTTTGTTCGGTCACCGCTTCGCTGAAATTCTTCTGGATCGCGTCGCCGATGACTTCGGAGCGCACTTGCGGCCCGTACTGCGTGGCAACGATGCGTAGCGGCACTTTGCCTGGGCGGAATCCCTGCATTCGGACAGTGCGACTCATGCGCTGCAGGCGGCTGGCGACCTCTTTCTCGATCTGATCTGCCGGAATGGACAAGTTGATTCGGCGCTCAAGCGCGCTGACGGTCTCGACGGTCACTGCCATGATGATTTTCGGGAAATAAAGGGAGTTCGGGGGTGGTGCGAAAGGCGGGACTCGAACCCGCACGCCTTGCGGCGCTGGAACCTAAATCCAGTGCGTCTACCAGTTCCGCCACCTTCGCGGGAAGCGACGACAATCGTCTTCGAGGCAAACGCTACGGTGCCATGAAGATTCTTCATTGCTCATCGCAAAACCAAAATTTTACTCCAAACAGCCCCTGCGCGCTCAGCAAATCCGCGATCGACGACGCACCAGCGCGATATGGGGGGCTAAAGTCCGCCTGATCGCCGATTGCAACCGCCGGCAGCACAAATAACCTCGCGGCAGAACCTTTTCAACAAATACTCATTGAAAGCCGCGAATCATGGCCCACTCGCGAAACACCTTGCTGTTGCTTGCCCAACTTGCGACCCGCATGCGCCGCGCAACCCTGCGCACCATCGATGTGCAGTACATGAGCATGAGCGCACGCTATGCCGACCATGTGCTCGGCATCGCCCTGCAGGCGCAGGACGTGCAATTGAAGGCTCTCGGCGCACTTCTGCGCCACGACTTTTTCGGCCCGGCGGGCCTGTTTCCCGGCGGACGCATGCTGTGGTGCGGGATCGAAGCCGACAGCGAGGCCGGCAACGCCGATGCCGGACCGGAGACACTCGACTTCAGCGCGCCACCGCCGTCCGGCGACGCGCATGCCGCCCTGCGTTCTAGGCTTCCGATGGCACAAGCGCAGCGCGCCTGACCGCCACCGGATGGGAATTCAGGCAGAGGGTGCCCTGCCGCTCAAAGGCAAGAAAGTCCTCATCGCGGATAGTCAGGAGCGCGCGCGCGCTTCCCTGCGCGACCTGTTGACGTCCCTCGGCGCTACGGCGGTCGTCCATGTACGTTCAGCGAGCGAGGCGCTGCGCTGCGTCAGGGCGGAGCGGATCGACATCATCCTGTGCGACTACCATCTTGAGGATGCGCGGGACGGCCAGCACCTTCTGGAGGAATTGCGCCATGAGCGCCTCATTTCTCCAGCCGCCATTTTCATGATGATCACCGGCGAACGCACTTTCCGCAAGGTGTTATCGGTAACTGAATTCGCTCCCGACGACTATCTGATCAAACCTTTCACGACCAACCAACTGCTGGATAGACTGCTCAAGGCCTGTCGAAAGAAGGATGTCTTCGCCAAGGCCTACGCGTGCATGGAAGGCGGACACGCGGCGGCGGCTCTCCCGGAGTGCATGGCGATTGCGGCTGCCCACCCGGAGTACGCCAACGACGCGAACCGCTGCATGGTGGACATCCTGCTCGGCTTGCAGCGGCACGCAGAGGCGGAGTCGCTGATCCAGGTGATACTGCGGCGCAAGCCCGTGCCATGGGCCCGCATGGCGCTGGCCAACGTCCTGTATGCGGAAGGGCGACTGGCCGATGCCGAGACCATGCTCGAAAGGCTGGCCGCATCCAATCCGCAATACCTTGGCGCTCAGGACTTATTGGCACAGGTCAAGGCCGATCTGAACCGGCCGCGGGAGGCGCTCGAGGTGCTTGAACGGGCTGCCTCCCTCTCCCCTGACAATGTGAAGCGGCTGCGCCATGCCGCCGCACTTGCCGCCCGCGCCGGTGACCACGACAAATCGGCCCGCCTCTACGGGCGTTTGCTCGAGCGCACCCGCGAATCGCCGCTCGCACAGGGTGAGGACTACATCGCCTTGTCGGACTCGTTGATGGCGCAGGGCAAGCATGCGGAAGTCGAACGTGTCTGCGCAGACCAAAGGCAAGGCATGCGCGGTGTACCGGAAGCGGAACTCGTCAACCATCTGATGACCCACCAGCGCTTCTCGCGCCTGCCGGGGGAGGATGCGCAAAACAGGGCCCGCGACGCGGTAGAAGCGGCGCTCAGCGCGCGCGGACGTCTCAGGGCAGCGCCTTCGGCGGCCATCGAGTTCGACCTGTACAACGCCTGCCTTGCGGCGCAGCTCGATGATGCCGGCATGGCGTTGGGGCGCGGCCTGCTCGGCCGTGCCGACCTGACACCGCGGCTGCGTGAGCGCATCGAATCCGAGCTCGCCAGACAGGGAGCCCTTGGCCGAAGCGCTGGCCCCATCGTGCCGCTCGATCAGGTGCTGGCAATGCTGGGCAAGCTGTCGGCGCAGGGTTGGAACGATGCCCTTGCCGCGGCCTGCGATGCGAGCATTGCCCACTGGTCGGAGAACGGCGCCGACGACCCGCGGCTCCAGCAGGCGCGCGAGCGCATGGCCGAGGTGCTCGGCCGATTCGGCATGGATGCCACCCGGGCGAGGATGCAGGCTGGCAGTTAGCGCTGTTGCAGCGGCGCCACTTCCCGGCTACAGTGGGGGTTCGTCAACCATTGAAAGGAGGTGATCCGTGTCTAGAACAATCGCGGCCCTGGTCGTTTTGGTGATGCTGGGTACAGGTACTTCCGCATTTGCATCCGCGGGCGTCAAGG
>CANGUJ010000183.1 GCA_947456845.1 Burkholderiales bacterium
CGGCGCCGACATCGATCTCGACATAGGCATCGAGGATGACGCCGGCCGCGCTTGCGGCGGCGCCGGCGGCAGCCGCGTTGGTCGCGTCGTCGACGCAAAAGCCGATGCGGGCGCGGCGCGCCAGTGCAGCGAGGCGAGCCAGTTTTGCGTCGCCCACGACCTCGTTGCTCACCAGCACGTCCGGCACCCCGCCATCGACCATGGCTTCGGCTTCGCTGACCTTCTGGCAGCACACGCCGACAGCGCCGAGTTTCAGTTGCGCCAGCGCGACGGCGGGGGTCTTGTGCATCTTGGCATGCGGGCGCAAGCGCAGGCCGCGTTCGCTCGCGAAGCGCGCCATGCGCGCCAGATTGCGCTCGAAGGCATCGAGGTCGAGGACAAGCGCCGGTGTCTCGACCTGCTCGATGCCGGCGCCGGGGCGCGCCGGCGCAGGCCATGGACTGCGGAAGGGTGGCATCAGGTTTGCTATGGGGTGATTGCGGACATACGCGGTCGCGTAGCGTACCGCAAAGATCGCCGGACCAGGCATCGCTGCATCAGGTTCATGTAATCTTGCTGCGGCACACTGCGCGTCGGCTACATCCGGAGAGCAAGTGGAAAATTCGCTGGACCAATGGGTCATGGCCGCCTACGCCGCCGGCAGCGCCGGTGTGAGGCGCTGGCTCGCCGATGTCAACGCCGATGCCGCGACGCGGGCCAAGCTCGAATTCGCCGCGGAGCAGTGGCTGGCCGCGATGCATCCGGACAACTTTCTCGCCACCAATCCGGAGGCGATCCGCCGCGCTGTCGAAACCGGCGGCGGCAGCCTCTCGGACGGGCTGCGTCTGATGTCCGCGGACTTCGCGCGCGGGCGTGTCAGCAACACCGACGACACCGCCTTCGAAGTCGGCCGGAATCTCGCCATCACGCCCGGTGCGGTGGTCATGCGCAACCGGCTGGTCGAACTGATCCAGTACCGGGCGACCACCCCCACCGTGGGCGCGCGTCCCTTGTTGATCGTCCCGCCCTGCATCAACAAGTTCTATATCCTCGACCTGCAGCCGGATAACTCGTTCGTGGGCCACTGCCTTGCCGCCGGGCACACGGTGTTCATGGTGTCCTGGCGCAATCCCGGCGCGGCCGAGGCCGACCTGACCTGGGATGACTACCTGCGCATGGGCGTGGTCGACACGCTCGCCGCCGCGCGCGCCATCAGCCGGAGCGCCACGGTCAACGCGCTCGGATTCTGCGTCGGCGGCACCATTCTGGCTACCGCCCTGGCGGCATTGGCTGCGCGCGGAGAGCGTCCGGTAGCCAGCCTCACCCTGCTGGCGACGCTGCTGGACTTCTCCGACGCCGGCCCGTTGGGGGTGTTCGTCGATCCTGCGACCGTGGCGTATCGGGAGGCCGCGCTCGCGCGCGGCGGAATCCTGCCCGGCGCCGAACTCGCCGGCGCATTTTCGGCGCTGCGGCCGCGCGACCTGGTATGGAATTACGTGAGCAACGGCTATCTCAAGGGCGAGAAGCCGCCGGCCTTCGATCTGCTCTACTGGAATGCCGACAGCACCAATCTGCCGGGCCCGATGTACTGCTGGTACCTGCGCAACATGTACCTGGAAAACAGGTTGCGTGAACCCGGCGGCGTCCGCTCGCTGGGCGAGGCGGTCGATCTCGCCGCTATCGACGTACCGTCCTACATCGTCGCCACGCGCGAGGATCACATCGTCCCCTGGCGTTCCGCGTTTGCGTCCACGCGGCTCCTGTCGGGCAAGAAGCGCTTCGTGCTGGGCGCCTCGGGCCATATCGCCGGGATCGTCAATCCGCCGGCCAGGAGGCGGCGCAGTTTCTGGCATGCCGCCTGGCCTGCGCGCGCACGCGCTGTCGATGCCGATGCATGGCTGGCCACCGCCACCGAGACCCCCGGCAGCTGGTGGAGTGACTGGAGCGGCTGGCTGGGTGGCCATGCCGGACGCAAGGTGACCGCTCCCGAGCAGCCCGGCAACGCGAAGTTTCCGCCGCTGGCGGTGGCGCCGGGCGAGTATGTCAAAGTACGCATCTAGTCCGCAGTGCACATCATCGAAACCACAACCGAAGGAGAAACAGCATGGCCAAAGTCGCATACGTCACCGGAGGCATGGGCGGCGTCGGAACCTCGATCTGCCAGCGCCTGCACAAGGACGGCTTCACCGTGATCGCAGGCTGCGGCCCGAGCCGCGATTACAACAAGTGGATCGGCGAGCAGAAGGGGCTCGGTTTCACCTTCCACGCCTCGGTCGGCAACGTCGCGGACTGGGAGTCAACGCTGGAGGCCTTCAAGAAAACCAAGGCCGAGCACGGACCCATCGATGTGCTGGTGAACAACGCCGGCATCACCCGCGACGGCTCGTTCCGCAAGATGAGCAAGGCCGACTGGGATGCGGTGATGGATACCAACCTGAATTCGCTGTTCAACGTGACCAAGCAGGTGGTCGACGATATGTGCGACCGTGGCTTCGGCCGCATCATCAACATCTCGTCGGTCAACGGCCAGAAGGGCCAGTTCGGGCAGACCAACTATTCCACCGCCAAGGCCGCCATTCACGGCTTCACCATGGCGCTGGCGCAGGAGCTGGCAAGCAAGAACGTCACGGTCAACACGGTGTCGCCCGGCTATGTCGGAACCGACATGGTGCGTGCGATCCGGCCGGATGTGCTCGAGAAGATCGTCTCCACCATTCCGATCAAGCGCCTCGGTCATCCCGAGGAGATCGCGTCCATCGTGGCATGGATCGCCTCCGACGAAGGCGGCTATGCCACCGGGGCGGACTTCTCGCTCAATGGCGGCCTGCATATGGGCTGATCGCCCGCAGCCTGGGGTGCCGCCGCGCCGGGCGGGACGCGCCCGCGCCCGCCGGCGCGGGTCACCTTGTGCTGTCCGGGGCGCGGCCCGCCATTCCGAAGCGTGTAGAATCCGATCTCTTTTGTGCAGTGCGCCATCCCGTCAGGCAAGCCGCACCCGGTGCACCGCCGCCCGATCCCTTCCGACCTTCCCGCAGATGTGGGACGTCGTCGTCCACGAGGTAAACCGCCATGGCCGAGATTCGCATCATCAAAAAGTACCCGAACCGCCGCCTCTACGACACCCAGACCAGCACCTACATCACCATCACGGATGTCAAGCAACTCGTGCTCGACCAGGAGGAATTCAAGGTCGTCGATGCCAAAACCTCGGACGACCTCACGCGCGCGATCCTGATGCAGATCATCCTGGACGAGGAGGCGGGCGGCAAGCCGATGTTTTCCGCGCCGGTGCTCTCGAACATCATCCGCTTCTATGGGCATGCCATGCAGGGCATGATGGGCATGTATCTGGAAAAGAACATCCAGGCCTTCCTGGACATACAGGAGAACATGGCCGAGCAGTCGAAGGCGCTGTTCGCGTCCAACGGCAAGCAGGGCGCCCCGGGCGGCCCCAATCCGGACGCCTGGGCGCAGTTCATGAACTTCCAGGGCCCGATGATGCAGGGCATGATGAGCAACTACATCGAGCAGAGCAAGAACATGTTCCTGCAGATGCAGGACCAGTTCCAGAATCAGGCCAAGACCGTGTTCAACGGGTTCCCCTTCCCCGGCGAAGGCGGCAAGAAGTAGGCGGCACCGCGGGGTTCGCGTCGAGAGCGCCTCGCGGCGCTCTTTGCATTTGCGCACCGGCGCTTCAACTCAGGCGAACCAGACATGAGCGTTGAAACCAGGGAGCAGTCCGCGGCACCGAAAGTCGGGTTCGTCTCGCTCGGCTGCCCCAAGGCGCTGGTCGACTCCGAGCAGATCCTCACGCAACTGCGTGCCGAGGGCTATGGCGTTTCGCCCTCCTATGAGGGCGCCGACCTGGTGGTCGTCAATACCTGCGGTTTCATCGACTCGGCGGTGCAGGAATCGCTCGACGCGATCGGCGAGGCCCTCGCTGAAAACGGCAAGGTCATCGTTACCGGCTGCCTGGGTGCCAAGGGCGACGTGGTGCAGAAGACCCATCCGAGCGTGCTGGCCGTGACCGGTCCGCATGCGATGCAGGAGGTCATGAGCGCGGTGCACCGGCATCTGCCGCGCCCGCATGACCCCTTCGCCGACTTGGTGCCGCCGCAGGGGGTGAAGCTTACGCCGAGGCACTACGCCTACCTGAAGATTTCGGAGGGCTGCAACCATCGCTGCACCTTCTGCATCATCCCCTCCATGCGCGGCGACCTGGTCAGCCGCGACATCGGGCAGGTGCTGCGCGAGGCCGAAAACCTCGTCAAGGCGGGCGTGCGCGAAATCCTGGTGATCTCGCAGGACACCTCCGCCTATGGGGTCGATGTGAAATACCGCACCGGCTTCTGGAACGGACGGCCGGTCAAGACGCGCATGCAGGACCTGGCGGTCGCGCTCGGCGAGATGGGCGTGTGGACGCGCCTGCATTACGTATACCCTTACCCCAGCGTCGACGCGGTCATACCCCTGATGGCCGAGGGCAGGATACTGCCCTACATCGACGTGCCGTTCCAGCACGCCAGCCCGCGCATCCTCAAGCTGATGCAGCGCCCGGCGTCGGGCGAGCGCAATCTCGAGCGCATCGAGGCGTGGCGCAGCGCCTGCCCCGAGCTGACCATCCGTTCCACCTTCATCGCGGGATTTCCGGGCGAGACGGAGGCGGAGTTCAACGAATTGCTGGCGTTCGTCGAGGCCGCGCAGGTCGACCGCGCGGGATGCTTCGCCTATTCGCCGGTGCAGGGTGCCGCGGCCAATGACCTGCCCGACCCCTTGCCCCAGGCCGAGCGGGAGGCGCGCCGCGCCGAATTCATGAAGGTGCAGGAGCGGGTGTCGAAAAAGCGCCTGGCGCGCAGGGTCGGCAAGACGGTCAAGGTGCTGATCGACACGGTCAATCAGGACGGCGCCGTCGGGCGCTCCAGCGCGGACGCCCCGGAGATCGACGGCAGCGTTTTCATCGAGTGGCCCGAGCGGCGCGCCGACCAGGCCAAGCTCAAGGTGGGCGAATTCGTCAACGTGCGCGTCACCGGCAGCGACACGCATGACCTGTGGGGGCGGCTCGCGGCGCACTAGCCGCGGGCGGGCATGTTGTGGGGGAACGCACGCTCCTGATTCCGGAGTCGGAGCTCGAGATCAGCGCGATTCGCGCCACCGGCGCCGGCGGGCAGAACATCAACAAGGTGTCCAACGCCGTGCACCTGCGTTTCGACATCCGCGCCTCCTCCCTGCCCGACGACGTGAAGGCGCGCCTGCTGGCGGTCTCCGACCAGCGCATCACCGACGACGGCGTGGTGGTCATCAAGGCGCAGACCGCGCGCAGCCTGGAAAAGAACCGCCAGGAGGCGATCGGGCGATTGCATGAACTGGTGCAGTCGGTGGCCGTGCCCCCGCGCGCGCGCCGGGCCACCCGGGCGACCCGCGCCTCCCAGGTGCGGCGCGTCGAATCCAAGGTCAAGCGCGGCCAGATCAAGGCCTTGCGCGGCAAGGTGTCGGAGTGAGCGCGCCACCCCGTCCCGGGCTCGACGCCGACGCGGTGGTGGCCGCCACGCGGCGCTGGCTGGAGCGGGCGGTGATCGGGCTCAACCTGTGCCCGTTCGCCAAGGGCGTGCATGTGAAGGAGCAGATCCGCTACGCCGTGAGCGGCGCGCAAAGCGAGGAGGAACTGCTTGCCGACCTGGGGCGCGAACTCCAATTCCTTGCGGACGCCGATCCGCGGACGTGCGACACCACCCTGCTGATCCACCCGCTGGCGCTGCAGGATTTCCTCGACTACAACGCGTTTCTCGACCTGGCCGACGCGGTGGTGGAGGCGCTCGGCCTCGAGGGCGTGCTGCAGGTCGCCAGTTTCCACCCGGACTACCAGTTTGCCGGCACCGCCCCTGACGACGTCACCAACTTCACCAACCGCTCGCCTTATCCGACCCTGCACCTGCTGCGCGAGGACAGCATCGACCGGGCCGTCGAGGCGTTTCCGGACGCCGAGGGCATCTATGAGACCAACATGCGTACGCTGCGCAGGCTCGGCACGGCGGGATGGCATGCGCTGATGCAGGGCCCCGATCCGGGCAGCCACTGAGGGGGCGGATGCCGCGCGGGGGCGCCTAGTCCCTGGCTACCCGGACGTACGTGCCGTCGAAGGCCCGGCCGCAGGCCGGTGCGGCCACGAGCTCGGCAGTGTCGCCGGCGAAGGCGAGCTCGAACCTGCAGTCGTCCGCGAGCCGCGTATCGCTTCCCGCCAAGGCGGGCTGTATCTGCAGGACGACCCGCGAGCCCCCGGCTTCGCCGGGAGATGCGAAAGCCCGGTAGCCGGTGCCGTGCCAGGGCAGCGCGGGCGCGAGCAGCACCAGGCCGCGCAGTTCAACCAGGTCCGGCCTGCGTGTATCGATGTCGGCCTCGACATGGGCCGTGCTCTCGCCCGGCCCGGTGCGCTGGTAGCGGCCGTCCAGCCAGAGCAGGGGATGGGTCAGCCAGGCGAGATGGGCGTGGTACTCGTGCTTGATCGCTTCGACGGTGGCCTCATAGAGCCCGCGCGAGCGGCGCCACTGGATGTGGCGCGCGCGGACATGGGTGTATTGCAGGCTCGTCAGGGAGCGTATGCGCTCCCCGTAGGCGTTCCAGACCAGTTCGTCAAGGCGCGAGAGTTCCGCATCCGAACAGATCAGGCGATTGAGCTTGCTGCGCGCGCGCTGGCAGTCGAAGCTTGCCGCTTGCGCCGGCGCCGGGTGTGCCAGCAGCGCGCAAAGCAGCGCGCCCAGGCCGCCGCGCAGCGCCCACCTCATGATGCCATCAGCGCCTTGATGCGGGCCCGGTTCGGCCGAATGACCACGCCGCGCTCGGTGATGAGCGCGCTCACCAAGGCCGCGGGCGTCACATCGAATGCCGGATGCGCCGCGCGCATCCCGGGCGGCGACCACTGCAATCCGCCGAAGCCGGTGACCTCGCGGGCCGGTCGTTCCTCGATCGTGATGTCCGCGCCGCGCCGCGTAGCCATGTCGATGGTCGAAACCGGGCAGACCACATAGAGCGGTATGCGGTGGGCGCGCGCCAGCACGCCCAGGCCGTAGGTGCCTATCTTGTTCGCCACATCGCCGTTGGCGGCGACGCGATCGGTGCCGACAACGACCGCATCGACCTCGCCGCGCTGCATGAAGTGCGCCGCCATGCTGTCGGTGATCAGGGTGCAGGGAATGCGTTCCTGCATGAGCTCCCAGGCGGTCAGGCGCGCACCCTGCAGGAAAGGCCGGGTCTCGTCCACCCATACATGGCTGATCCTGCGCCGCCCGGCGCGAATCACGCCGAGCGCCGTGCCGTGGCCGGCGGTTGCCAGCGCGCCCGCGTTGCAATGCGTGAGCACGCGCGCACCGTCGGGCAGGAGTGCCGCGCCGAGCCGGCCCATGGCGCGGTTTGCGGCGACGTCCTCGGCATGCATGCGGCATGCCTCGCGCGCGGTGGCCTGGTA
>CANGUJ010000184.1 GCA_947456845.1 Burkholderiales bacterium
TGTCATTGCAGTGGTCAATCGCAAGGGTGGATCGGGCAAGTCCACGCTGGCAACCCATATCGCGAGCTACCTTGCCGAGCGCGGTTTCGAGGTCATGCTGGGTGATGTGGATCGCCAGCAGTCCTCGCGCCTGTGGCTCGGCCTGCGTCCGCAGAGCCGACCGGTCATCCACGGCTGGACCATCGACGAGCGCAACTTCGCCCGCCCGCCCGCAGGCGTCAAGCACGTGGTACTGGATACGCCCGGCGGATTCCAGGGCGTGGGCCTGATGAAGGTGGCGCTGTATGCCGATGCGATCCTGGTGCCTTCCACCGCCTCCTTGTTCGACCGCCGCGCCGCGGCCGAGTGCGTCAAGGAACTGCGCAGCTTTCCGCGCGTGCAGCTCGGCAAGTGCCGCCTGGCCAGCGTGGGCATGCGCATCGACGGGCGCACCCGCAACGCCGAGATGATCGATGCCTGGGCCCTCGAGCAGGCGCTCGAGCATCTGGGCAGCATCAAGGAGGCGCAGATATACGCGCGCTGCCTGGAGCAGGGCCTGGCGATCTTCGACTTCCCGCGCAACCGGGCCATCGAGGGCTTTCTGGTCGAGTGGCAGCGTATCTGTGGCTGGCTAGACGGGGTGCTGGCCGCGCAAACCGCTGCCGCGCAGGTCCCCAGTGATTCCGCCAATCCGCAGCCAGCACCGCCATCAAGCGTGCTGCCACGCCCTGCGCCTACGGCTGCGAACAACCTCGCGACTTTGCCGGCACCTTCGGTATTGCCGCGCCCTTCCATCCTTTCCGCTGCGCTCGCCCAGCGGCGCGCCGAAGCCGCCGCTGCTGCGGCCAATGCCAACGTCGTCGAAACCCCCGCCTTCCTGCGTGCCTGAACCCGCCCGCATGCGGTCGCGGTGATACCCTACGGGGCTTAGGACAAACCGCCCGCATGCAGGGCGCAACGCCGGCCATGACCGACGCCCGCCATATCCCCACCCCGGCCGACCTCGTCGATTCGCCCTATGCGGCGATGCGTTTGCTGGTCACGCTCGCACTGATGACCATCGGTAACTGCGGCATGTACGCGGTGGCCGTGATGCTGCCGGCGGTACAGGCGGAATTCGGCGTCGCGCGCGCCGATGCGTCGCTGCCCTATACCTTGATGATGGTCGGCTTCGGCGTCGGCGGCGTGCTCATGGGCAAGCTGGCCGACCGTTTCGGCGTGATGGTGCCGCTCCTGATCGGCGCGGCCAGCCTGGGCCTGGGCTTTCTGGCCGCCGGCATGTCAAGCGGCATCGTCACGCTGGCGTTGGCGCATGGTGTCCTGATCGGCCTGTTCGGCAGTTCCGCCACCTTCGCGCCGCTGGTGGCGGACACCTCGCTCTGGTTCGCGCGCCGGCGCGGCATCGCGGTGGCGGTATGCGCCAGCGGCAACTACCTGGCCGGCACCATCTGGCCACCGGTGATCCAGCACTTTGTGGAGGCCATCGGCTGGCGCCAGACCTACTTCTGGATGGCGGCCCTGACCTTCGCCAGCATGACGGCGCTGGCGTTTTTCATGCGGCGCCGCCCGCCGCTGGTGGGCGCGTCGGGCGCCGGTGCTGGCGGCCGCGCCGACCTCACCTCGGACCGGCCGTTCGGCATGACGCCGGGCCAGGCGCAGGCGCTGCTGTGCGTGGCCGCCATCGCCTGCTGCGTGGCCATGGCGATGCCGCAGGTGCATATCGTGGCCTATTGCGGCGACCTCGGTTACGGCGCGGCGCGCGGCGCGCAGATGCTCTCCCTGATGCTCGGCTTCGGCATCGCCAGCCGGCTGATCTCCGGCGCGATCTGCGACCGCATCGGCGGTATTCGAACCCTGCTGCTGGGCTCGGTGCTGCAGGGCGTGGCGCTGCTGCTCTACCTGCCCTTCGATTCGCTCTGGTCGCTGTACCTGGTCTCCGCCCTGTTCGGCCTGTTCCAGGGCGGCATCGTGCCGGCCTACGCCATCATCGTGCGCGAATACTTCGAGCCCAAGGAGGCCGGTGCCCGGGTGGGCACGGTGCTCATGTGCAGCCTGCTCGGCATGGCGCTTGGGGGGTGGATGTCGGGCAAGGTGTTCGACCTCACCGGCTCGTACCAGGCGGCCTTCGTCAACGGGGTCGCCTGGAACCTGGTCAACGTGGCCATCGCGGTGTTCCTGATGTCGAGGGTGCGGCGCCTGGCGGCGCATCCACCCGTGCCCCGGACCGCCTGAGTGCCGCAATCCGCCTCGCCATGGCCTCGGCGATCCGCTTGCCGAAGGCTGCCGGTGGCGCGGACTCAAGTATGATTTGACGAATGGAGGGTGGCCGATGAAGCGAAAAATGACCCGGCGGGTCGCCTGGATGGCGGGTGTCCTGCTTGCTGCACAACAGGCGCTGGCCCTGGCCTGCACCGGTATCTCGCTCAGGAGCGAGGACGGTGGCGTCGTCGTGGCGCGGACCGTCGAGTGGGCCCTGGGCGACGCCAAGCATAACCAGATCGTGGTGTTCCCGCGCGGCAAGTCCTATCGCGCCCAGACGCCCGACGGCATGAACGGGAAGACCTGGACCGGCAAGCACGGCCTGGTATCGGTGTCGGCATACGACCAGCCCTACGGCCCGGACGCCATGAACGAGAAGGGCCTGTACGTCGGCGTCTACTACTTTCCCGGCTACGCCGAGTACAAGCAATACGACAAGAGGCATGCCGCCGATTCGATGAGCGTGGGCGACTTCATGCAGTGGCTGCTCTCCTCTTTCGAGACCGTCGAGGAAGTCAGGAGGAACCTGGACAAGGTGCGGGTAGTCGATGTCAAGGATCCCCGTTTCGGCGGGGCGCCGCTGCCCTTCCACTGGAAGATCGCGGATCCGACCGGCGCGAGCATCGTCATCGAGATGGTCAACGGCGGGGAAGTCAAGGTCTACGACGCCTTCAGGGGGGTGATCGCCAATTCGCCCACCTACGACTGGCATCTCACGAACCTGCGCAATTACCTCAACCTGAGCACCCAGCCTGCGGCCCCCCTGAACATCGACGGCAGGGCGGTCGCCCCGTTCGGCGGCGGCTCCGGGTTGGTGGGGCTGCCGGGCGACTTCACGCCGCCGTCGAGGTTCGTGCGCGCCGCGGTGCTCACGGCGACGGCGCGGCCCCTTCCGACGGCGGTGGAGGCGGTCTTCGAGGCGTTCCGCATCCTCGATGGCTTCAACATCCCGGTCGGCCTGACCGCCGCGCGCGGCAAGACCGCGCAGGACATCGAGAGCGCGACCCAGATCACGACCGCGTCCGACCTGAAGAACCGGCGCTATTACTTCCACACCATGAACAGCCGCGAGGTCCGCATGATCGACCTGGCGAAGATCGACTTCGGCGCCGTCAGGGAGCAGATGATCGACGGCGACGAGGGAAGAAGGCACACCGTGCGCGAAATCACCATCCGGCCGTCCGGCGCCGCACGCTGACGCTCGCCGCGGGCGCGGCGGGCGGGGTGGGTTCCCGGTAGGCGCCTGGCCCGCTGCATCCGCCAGGACCGGAGCGGCCAGCGGAGTCCCATGCCGGTCATTTGCCCTTGAAGTTCGGTTTTCTCTTTTCGTTGAAGGCCGCGATGCCCTCGCGCCTGTCCTCGGTATCGAGCAGACGGTAGTACGCCTCGAGTTCCAGCCGGTAGCCGGTGTGCAGGTCGCCCTGCAGCCCGAAGTGGATGGACTTCTTGGCCTGGCGCACCGACAAGGGCGCGCAGTGGGCCACACGTTCGGCCGCGGCCAGGGCTTCCCTGACCACCGTACCGGGCTCGCACAGCTTGTTGACCATGCCCCAGGCGTACGCCTCTTCCGCGGAGAACGGCGTGGCCGAGAGGATCAGTTCCTTGGCGCGCCGTTCGCCCACCGCGCGTGGCAGGTTCTGCGTGCCCATGGCGCCGGGCATGATGCCGATGCGGCATTCGGTCTGGGCGAATTTCGCGTCGCGGTCGGCGTAGATGAAGTCGCAGGTCAGCGCCGCCTCCAGGCCGCCGGCATAGCAGATGCCGTTGACGGCGGCGATCCACGGCACCGGGGATTCGATGCGGGCCTCGGCCGAGCGTTCGGCGATCTCGTGCTGGATGGTCCAGTCGCGGATGCTCTGTGTGTTGCGCACCTTCAGGTCGCCGCCGGCGGAGAACGCGCGTCCGGCGCCGGTGAGCACCACGCAACGAACCCAATCCGCGTCATGGTGCAGGCGGGTGAGTAGGTCGCTGGTTTCCTCGGTCATCGTCATGTTCATGGCGTTGAGCACATCCGGCCGGTTCATCGTCACCAGCAGCACGTGGTCGCCGACGCGCTCGGTCAAGAGGGTTTCGTAGGGGGGCATTTCAAGCATGGCGGCTCCGCGGGCGTTCGGGCAGGCTGGGGCGGGTTGCCGTCATGGTCTGCCCGGGGAGGGATCAGGGCGGCGATGGCGCGCGCGGCGCATGCAGCCTGGCTGCGCCCTCGGCCACCATGGCGTCGATCTGCGCATCCGAGAAGCCGGCTTCGGCGAGGATCTCGCGGGTCTGCGCGCCCAGGTGCGGCGCGGGCAGCCAGTCGCTGCGCGCGCCGCCCGACAGGGTGTTGGCCGGGCGCAGGTCGACGATGGTGCCTTCGGTTGGATGCTCGCGCTCCTGCATGAGGCCCACGTCGGCCAGGTGCGGGTCGTCGATCAGCGATTCGAGCGTGTGATACGGGGCGGCCGGGATGTCGTGCGCCTTGCAGAATTCCAGCCAGAAGGCGGTGGATTTTGTTTTCAGGCCCTCGGCGCGCAAGGCGTAGTACTCGTGCACGTTGGCGAAGCGCGCTGCCACGCTGCAGAACTTGGGATGGGTTTTCAGGTGCGCCAGGCCCATGGCGTCGAACAGCGGAAACACCTGCGCGTCGGTGTTGGCCGAAAGCGAGAGGTAGCCGTCGAGCGTCTTCGAGGGCGCGTAGAACTCGTTCAACAGGCGCGGGTCGCCCGCTTCGCCGAGCGGCGGCACGTAGGTGCGGTTGTAGAGGTGCTCGGTGAGCACCTGCGTGGCGATGTTCTCGAACATCGGCACCTCGATCGACTGGCCGCGGCCGCACCGTTCGCGGTGGAACAGCGCCATGGCGATCATCTGCACGGCGATCAGCCCGCTGGTGCGGTCGGCCATCACGTAGGGCACATAGCGCGGTTCGCCGAAAGCCTTCTCGTACAGGCCTGCGACGCCGCCCGCACCCTGGATGATGGGGTCATACGCGGGCACCTCGGCGTAGCGGCCGCTCTGGCCGAAGCCGAACATGCCGCAATAGATGATTTTCGGATTGGCGCGGCAGACATCCGAGTAGCCCAGCTTCATGCGCCCCATCGAGGCCGGGCGCACGTTCCACGTCATCACATCCGCTTTCTCGAGGAGCCGCATCAGGGCGGCGTGTCCGCTCGGGTGTTTGAGGTCCAGGCAGATGGAACGCTTGTTGCGGTTCAAGTGCAGGAACTTGGGCGCCATGCCGGGTGTGCGTCCGCGGCCGCCGAGATGGCGGCCGATGTCGCCGGCCGGGCTCTCCACCTTGATGACCTCCGCGCCATGGTCGGCGAGGATCTGCGTGCACAGCGGACCGATCACCACCGAGGTCAGGTCGATGACCCGCACCCCTTCCAGCATGCCTGATGCCATCGCGGCCTACTCCGGTTCCATGCCCGCGGCCCGGGTCACGCGCGCCCACATGGCGGTATCCGCGGCCTGGATCTTCGCGAATTCCTCCGGGGTGGTCAGGCGTATCGTGCCGCCGGTGTTCTCGTGCGCGGCGCTGTCCGCCCTGACCGCGGCGTGCAGGAGGGCGTTGAGCTTGTTGACGATCTCGGGCGGCGTCCTGGCGGGCAGGTAGGCGCCCACCCAGTTGAACAGGTCGTAGTCCGGATAGCCCTGCTCGACCATGGTGGGGATGCCGGGCGCGATGGGCAGGCGTTTGCGGCCCGTCACCGCCAGCGCCTTGAGCTTGCCGCCCATCACCTGCGGCATGGCGGTGCGCAGGTCGCTGAAGATCATGCTGACCTGGCCCCCCAGCAGGTCCGCGAGGGCCTGCGGGGCGCCGCGGTAAGGCACATGCAGGATGTTGGTTCCGCTCATCATCTTGAACATTTCACCGCCGATGCGCGAAGGCGCGTTGCCGGAGGCGAAGCTGTACTTGCCCGGGTTGGCGCGCGCGAGCGTGGCCAGTTCGGACACGCTGTTGGCGGGGAAGCCGGGCAGCACCACCAGCACGAAGTCATTCATCGACAGCGCGGTCACGGGCGTGAAATCCTTCACCGGGTCGTAGGGCAGCTTCTTGAACAGCGCCGGGTTGGCCGCATGGGTCGTGCCGGTGGTGAACAGCACCGTGTAGCCGTCCGGCGGCGCCTTGGCGACCGCTTCGCAGGCGATGAAGCCGGCCGCGCCGCCGCGGTTGTCCACCACCACGGTCTGCCCGGTTGCCTTGGTGAAGTGCGGCGCGATCAGGCGTGCCACCTGGTCGGTCGCGCTGCCGGCCGGAAACGAGATGACGAAGCGCACCGACCTGTTCGGATAGGCCTCCGTCTGCGCGAGCGCCGCCATCGGCAGCATGCCGATGCCCAGTGCGCCGATAAGAGCGGCCAGTCGGCCGCCCGAGCATCGGCGAAGGGTGTTGCCGATCATCATCTGGCTGTCCTCCTGTTTGTGCGTCCGGGCCGTCGAGGGCGCACGGATCGTTTGGGCCTACCATGCATCTGCCAACCCATGAAGCATAGCGCAAGGCGGTCGGGGGAGACGCGAAGGCGTCGCCCGCCCGGGAGCGGGTCCGAATCGACGATATGGGCGGTGAACCCGGATCATTTCGGCGCACCGCAAGCACCGGTGGGGAAATACCATGCGCAAGCGGAGTTCATTCACGGAACGTCCCGCGCCGCGCCGTCGTCCAGCGCAAGGCAGTCACCATTTAGAGGGAGCGTTTCGTCATGAAGCCAGTAATGTCAATCAGCCAGCGCCTGGCCGCCGGTCTGGGGCTGATTCTTTCCATCTGCGCCGTAGCCCTGGGCTACGCGGTCTGGGCCGTGAGCCAGGGTGCCGCCGATGCCCGCCAGCTCGTCGATGAGCAGGTCGCCCGCGAGCGCCTGGTCGGGGAGTGGGCGCAGCAGGTCGAGCTCAACCTGGCGCGTGCCACGGCGCTGGCCAAGAGCGGCGGCGACGCGCAGCTCAAGGCTTATCTCAGCGCCGACATGAATTCGAGCGCCGGCACCATCGCCGAACTTGGCAAGAAGATTGGTGCGTCCGACCCAAGCCCGGCCCGCAAGGAACTGCTGGCGGAGATCGAGAGGCAGCAGGCCGCATACATGACACGCCGGGCCGAAGCCTTCGCCCTGCTGGATGCGGGCAAGCGTGCTGAAGCCGACAGGATCGCCGAGGCCGGCATGCTGCCGGCCGCCGCCGCCTATCGCGGCCTGACGCAAAAGCTGCTCGCCGAGGAA